>CALUTX010000275.1 GCA_944323815.1 uncultured Parabacteroides sp.
TTTCTTCATTTCATTTTCTGTTAAATGTTAGTTTTCGGGTGGCGAAGATAACGAAAAGTAAGGAAAGGAGCAAACACCAAGCCCACCATTCACCGGTAAATCCTCCGCATCAGCGCCGGAAGCACTACCAGCAGCAGGGGCAGACCTGCCACGAAGAGGATGGGCTTGGCGTAGAGTTGATGGAGTCCTTTCTTAGTCATGACTGATGATGATTTTACTGCTGTCCGGCAAAGCATATCCTCCGGTCAGGACGATGCGGTCGGCAGGTGTCAACGGCCCGCAGACTTCCATACTGTCTGCCGTACTGTTGCCTGTCTCGACCGGCACCCTGACGGCGGTGCTGTCGTCAATAAGTTTCATTACCCAATAGGAGGTAAGCGTTTCATTGCTCTGCACGGCGGCTTTGGGGAGGAGCATTTTCAACGCCTCATTCTCGTTGACGCGTATGACTGCTTTCAGGCGCATCCCTTCGGGTAGGGGCGGCGCATCGGCAAATAGCCTGACGGGTTGGGTCTGTGAAACAGCGTTCACCGTAGCCAAAGGTTCGCCGATGGTGGCTGGCAGGTAAGTTCCGTCAGGCAGAACCAAAGAGCAAGATTCCCCGGAGGCAACATGGCGCGACACTTCGTAAGGGACGTCCAGCAGGAAGATGAAGTCGGTGGCGAACTCTGTTCTCGTCTCTTCCGTTTTTACGGAAGGGCTACACGCCGTAACAACGATTATTCCTAATCCAAAAAGCAATCGAATCATATTTCTATCTGTTTTTCGGCAAAGATAGGGGCAGATATTGTAGAAATTTGGGAGTCTTTGCCGAATGCTTCCTTGTGGATGAAGCAACTTATTTTCGCAAATTCTTAGATAAATATGATTGTGTTTTATCCATTATATAATTAGAAATACCTATTTTTGTTGCAATATAAACGAATCTATATGCAGATTCACCTAAAAAGTTCAGAATGGCAAATAAAGAGAAAATAGATTACCTGCTTTTGGATATACGAGAGCTCGAAACGCAAATAGCCGGTATGCGGAACGCGGAAGTGTACCCGGTATCTTTTTTCAGCCAGACGTTCGACCTGACCCATAAGATATTGAAAGAGCTTCATGCGCTGGAGGCGACTCAAATCGAGACGTTGCGCCGGCAGATGGAAGCGCATCAGGCCGTGCTCCAATCCATCCCGGAGTCGGTTGCGGAACCGATTGAAACGGGACGGGAGCCGGAAAAAATCATTCGGGAACCGGAAAAAACGGGACAGGAGTCGTTTGAGGAAATTTCACGTCCCGAACCCGAACCACAAACCGAGCAACCGGAAACGCCTCCCACGCCCCAACAACCCGAAGCCGTCCCGACGGGACAGCCCACACGTTCGTTGAGCGACGTATTGGAGAAGCGGAATCTTTCCGACCTTCGGAAGGCGTTCAGCCTGAACGACCGTTTCCGTTTCCGTCGCGAACTGTTTGGTGGCGACGAGGCACGGATGAACCGGACCATCGGCGACTTGAACGAGTTGCATTCGTATGAGGCGTCGGTCGCCTATCTGAATGACGAGCTTAAATGGAACGTCGATGACCCGGCTGTGGCCGATTTCCTTTTATTAATCGAAAAGAGATTTAAATAGCACATGGCAAAACTTACCGTAGTACCCACTCCGATTGGCAATCTGGAAGACATGACCTTCCGGGCTGTTCGCGTGTTGAAAGAGGCGGATCTGATTCTGGCCGAAGATACGCGTACTACTGGTATTTTGCTTAAGCACTTCGAGATACAAAACCGGATGCAATCGCATCACAAGTTCAACGAGCACCAGACGGTCGAACATCTGGCAGCACGCATCAAGGCGGGAGAAAACATCGCGCTCGTTTCCGATGCAGGGACACCGGCTATCTCCGACCCCGGTTTTATGTTGGTGCGCGAATGTGTGCGGCAAGGTGTCGAAGTGGAGTGTCTGCCGGGAGCCACGGCGTTTGTTCCGGCACTGGTCGCCTCCGGGTTGCCTAACGAGAAGTTTTGCTTCGAAGGGTTCCTTCCGCAAAAGAAGGGGCGGCAGACGCGGCTGAAAGAGCTCGCCGAAGAGACTCGCACAATGATTTTTTACGAATCGCCTTTCCGATTGCTCAAGACATTGACGCAGTTTGCTGAAGTGTTCGGGGCGGACCGCTCCGTCTCCGTTTCGCGTGAGATTTCCAAGCTGCACGAAGAGACGGTGCGTGGGACATTGGAAGAGGTGATGGCTCACTTTACACAGAACGAGCCGAAAGGGGAAATTGTCATTATCTTAGAAGGTAAGCGAAATAAGAAAGAAAAAGAGACAGGAACAGAAGTTTAACGTAAAACAAAAAGAAGATGAAAAAAGTACTCATTGCAACAACCCTCTGTACCGCCATGCTGGCATCGTGCGTACAGAACTCAGCAGAATATAAAAAGCTGCAAGCGGAAAACGACTCGCTGAAAATCGAGAACACGCGTGCGAATGCGGAAATGGATGAAATATTAAACACACTCAACGAAGTGGAAGCCGACATCCAGTCTATACGCGACGCGGAAAACTACTTGAATATCCAGCAACAGAGCGGCGACCTGAACCAAAGTAGCCGCGAGCGGATTAAAGAAAATATGCAGCTTATCAGCGAAACGCTGAAACGCAACAAGCAGCAGATCAGTGAGCTGGAAGAGAAACTAAAGAAAAGCGGTATCCAGTCGGAAGCACTGCGCAAGACTATCAGCCGTCTTTCGTCGGAATTAGACCAAAAGGCCAACATGATTGTTGCCTTGCAGGAAGATTTGGCCAAGAAGAACGTGAAGATACAAGAGCTGGATGCGACGATTGCTTCCCTGAATGAGGATGTCGAGAATCTTTCGACAACAACCGCTGCCCAGTCGGAAAAGCTGAAGGAGCAAGACAAGGCGCTCCACACTGCCTACTACTGCTTCGGGACATCCAAAGAACTGAAAGATCAAAAAATTCTTTCCGGTGGTGGTCTGTTCTCCAAATCCAAAGTGCTGCAAGCCGGGTTCAACAAAGATTACTTCATCTCTGTCGACATCCGCGAGGTGAAAGAGATACCTTTGTTTGCCGGCAAAGCCAAACTGAAATCCAACCACCCCGAAGGGTCGTATGAGTTTGTGGAAGACGAAGAAGGAAACCTGACACTGATCATCACGGATGCGCAAGCATTCTGGAGCCTCGGCAAATATCTGGTTATAGAGGTGAGCTGATGCGGTACGAAAGCCTTTTTTTCGACTTGGACGACACCCTTTGGGATACGTACCATAATAAT
>CALUTX010000276.1 GCA_944323815.1 uncultured Parabacteroides sp.
CGTCCTTATTGATGCCGGCAGGAACGGGCGAAGGCTCTTTTCCGACAGGATCCTTGATGCCTGCTTTTTGTCGCTCCAAAGTAGCCAAATCCACGAAATGGTAATCAGGCAAAGCAACACGATCAATGCGCGCCGTTCGCCTTTGGAAAAATAGAAAAAATCACGCCAGTTCATAGTTCTCTTTTTGGTTTTTGCAAAGATAAGGGTTCTCCGTTGATAAACAAGGCCTTTTCAGGTCTGGTTTTAAAACAGCTTCATCAATTCTCGCAAAAGTCCTAATTCATTTAGGAAAACAATACCGATTGCAATCGGAGCCACGAACTTCATGAAAAAGACGTATATCGAAAAGAGCCGGAACCGAATCGTTCCGTTGTTCGTCAATTCCTGTTTCAAAATCTTTTTGTCGATACGGGTTCCGACAAAAATGCAGGTCAACATGCCACCTAACGGGAGCATGATTTTGGCTGTCAAATAATCCAATGCTTCGAAGAAAGTCAATCCGTTAATCGTAACCTCTTTCATCAGACCGAATGAAAGCGAACTGAAAACACCTAATATAAAAACACCGATGGAAACAATCCAAGCCGCTTTTTTGCGTGTCGTGTGGAACTCTTCAAGCACATAAGCCGTTGATACTTCATGTAAAGAGATGGTAGAAGTCAAAGCAGCCATTGCCAATAGAATGTAAAATACAAGTGACCACAAATTGCTGAATGGCAACTGCTCGAATACGTTAGGCAACGTGATGAAAACCAATTCCGCCCCGGCTGAAGGTGCAATGCCGAAACTGAATACGGCCGGGAAAATCATGATTCCTGCTAACAGGGCTACAACTGTGTTGATGATGGTTACCTCCCATGCCGTTTTGTGCATGTTGGTCTCTTTCCCGAAATAAGAAGAGTAGGTGATGAGGCATCCCATCCCCAAACTTAAAGAGAAGAATGCCTGTCCCAGTGCGCTCAAAACAACCGAAGAGGTCAGTTTACTGAAATCCGGTTTGAACAGATAGGTCAAACCCGCTTCTGAATTTGGCAGCGTGACAGAGCGTACACACATGACAATAAGGATAAGGAATAAAAGAGGCATCATGATTTTGGAAGCCCGTTCGATGCCCTTGTCCACGCCCGAAACCACAACGAAATGTGTCAGCCCGATGAAAAATGCAGTCCAGAAAATCGGACGGAATACATCGCTTGCAAACGCTTCGAAATGAATACCGTAATCAACATCTGGCGAAGCATACAGATTCCCGCTTAACGTCTGCCAGACATATTCAAGCGTCCAACCCGAAATGACGGCGTAATAACTCAATATCAGGAATGCGGCCAATATGCCGTTATAACCGATCCAACACCATTTGGTTCCTGGGGCTAATTTTTTGAATGAACCGACTGTGTTGCTCCGCGAATATCTGCCGATGAAAAACTCGGTTACCATCACCGGAATCCCCAAGAAAATCATAAAGAGAATGTATACCAACAAAAATGCGGCTCCGCCATTCGTCCCCAGCATATAAGGAAAACGCCAAATGCTTCCTAAACCGACTGCGCAACCAACGGTTGCCAAAAGAATTCCGAGTTTACTACCAAATGTAACCCTGTTATCTGCCATATTGCTTATTTATTATCAATCCTCTTTCATTACCATGCCGTCCCGAATATGAATCATGCGGTCTGTCTGTGATGCCAACTGTTCATCGTGTGTGACAATCACAAACGTTTGCTGTAACTGGTCCCGCAAATCGAAGAACAACCGATGTAACTCCTCTTTATTCTGGCTGTCCAGACTACCCGACGGCTCGTCGGCCAAGACAACCGCCGGATGGTTGACGAGTGCGCGGGCCACCGCAATACGCTGTTTCTCTCCGCCCGAAAGCTCGTTGGGTTTGTGGGACATCCGGTCAGACAAATTCATGAATTCCAACAGCTCTTTGGCCCTTTTCTCCGCTGCCGACGATTTTTCCCGGGCAATCAATGCCGGAATCATTACATTCTCCAAGGCCGTAAATTCGGGGAGCAGTTGATGGAATTGGAACACGAATCCGATGTTCCGGTTCCGGAAAGCCGCCAGTTTCTCCTCTGAGAGGCGGGCTGTTTCAGTACCGTTAATATACAGTCGGCCGCTGTCCGGTTTATCCAGCGTCCCCATGATTTGAAGCAACGTGGTTTTACCGGCTCCACTCGGCCCCACAATGGAGACGATTTCTCCCTCGCCAATCGCCAAGTCAATTCCTTTCAAGACTTGCAGCGAGCCAAAACTTTTGGTTATTCCTTCTGTTTGTATCATACACTTCTTTATTGACAAAGTTGCCTGATGGCATAAGCCGCCAAGTAGCAGCCGAAAATGGCCGGCATGTAAGAAATGGTTCCGGTCGTTGTCCGTTTGCAGGTTTCTCCTTCTACTTCTATGACCGCATCCGGATTAGCCATTTCGGTTGAAAAGACAACCGGGATTCCCGTGTTGACTCCCAAGCCGCGTAACCGTTTACGTACGGCTTTCGCCAACGCGCAATTAGACGTTTTGGAAATATCTGCTACTTTTACTTGCGACGGATCCCATTTGGCTCCGGCCCCCATGGACGACACAAGGGGTATTCCCTTTTTATGCGCATGGAAAAGGAGAAATACCTTCGGGCTAAGTGAGTCAATTGCATCGACAATGAAATCATAATGTGCGGCAGCAAGCAACTGTTCCGTCCGTTCATCCCTTAAAAACTCATTGACAACAGTGAGTTTCAACGCCGGATTGATGTCCGACAAACGGCGGGCGACGACTTCGGCTTTGGGCATACCCAATGTGGAGTGCAAAGCGGGTAATTGCCGATTGATGTTGCTGGCTTGCACACAGTCGGCATCCACAATCGTCATGCGTCCGACTCCCGCCCGGCAGAGCTGCTCGGCAGCATAAGCACCGACACCACCCAAACCGACTACTAACACATGACTTTTCCCCAGTCGTTCCGTCCCTGTCTTTCCTATCAACAGTTCCGTCCGTGTATTCCAATCATAACTCATTGTCACAAATTTGCCAGCAAAAGTAATAAATCAAACGGAAAAAGCGGCTATATTGTTTCAATTGATACCCTAAAACAACAAAAGTCCCGAAGGTATTCAACCTTCGGGACTCTGTTTGTGTGTGCTGCCCTCCGCTTTCGCAAGCGTACCGGCAGACAAGAACTTTTTCTTTAATACTTTATATTATTAATAGAGTTTATGTAATTTAGATTTGTTATATATCGCGCATACGCGTACCTTTGCGACATGAATTACCACGACC
>CALUTX010000277.1 GCA_944323815.1 uncultured Parabacteroides sp.
GACATCGCCAACCGGCGAAAGACAATGGTTTCGACGGGCGACCGCTCCGCTAAAATCCGGACGTACAACTACCCGCAGGGGCGCATCACTGACCACCGCATCAACTACACGATTTACAACCTCTCTGCCTTCATGGACGGAGATATTCAGGAGTGCTTGGACAAACTCATCGTGGCAGAAAACGCGGAACGGCTGAAAGAAGCGGAATTATGACATCATTATTTTATACAGATAGACAGAAACGATATGAACAAACAGCAATTATTTGAAAACATCCAGAAGAAACAATCCTTTCTCTGCGTGGGACTGGATACCGATATAAAAAAGATTCCACAGCATCTGTTATCGGAAGAAGATCCTTTGTTTGCATTCAACCGCGCCATTATCGACGCGACGGCTCCCTATTGCGTGGCTTACAAGCCCAACATGGCGTTTTATGAAAGTATGGGCGTCAAAGGCATCGAGGCGTTCGAGAAGACGGTTGCTTACCTACGTGAGAACTATCCGGACCAGTTCATCATCGCCGACGCCAAGCGTGGCGACATCGGCAACACGTCCGAGATGTATGCCCGTTCGTTTTTCGACCACATCAAGGTGGATGCCGTCACGGTTGCCCCCTACATGGGTGAAGACAGCGTCAAGCCTTTCTTGATTTACCCGGAGGCTTGGGTGATTTTGCTGGCGCTTACTTCCAACAAGGGCTCGCACGATTTCCAGTTGACGGAAGATGCCAACGGGGAACGGTTGTTTGAAAAGGTCTTGAAAAAATCACAGGAATGGGCGACCGACGAGCAGATGATGTACGTCGTAGGCGCGACACAGGGGAAAATGTTCTTGGACATCCGCAAATATGCGCCTCATCATTTCCTGTTGGTTCCGGGCGTCGGTGCACAGGGCGGCAGCCTGGCCGAGGTGGCCCACTATGGGATGAACGAGCAATGCGGCCTGTTGGTCAATTCGTCACGTGCCATCATTTACGCGGACAAAACCGAGCGTTTTGCCGAAGCAGCAGGCGAGGCAGCTCAAGCCGTACAACACGAAATGGCAGGTTATTTGTACGAAAAAGGAATTATTCTTCACAAAGCATAGGGAATCCCAATTATTTTTACCATTTTTGCAGTCGGTCTTGCAACACAAGATAAAATAATCGCATCAACGTATTAGATATAATAACGTATTAACAACAGAAAAAAAAGACATGGAGTTTTCAGCTCGACAAATAGCAGATGTTTTAAACGGTACCATCGAAGGAAATCCGGATGTACATGTCCGCAGTTTTTCCAAAATAGAGGAAGGGAAACCCGGAACATTGACATTCTTGGCCAATTTGAAATATGAACATTTCATCTATGATACGGAAGCCAGCATCGTTCTGGTCAATAACGATTTCGTCCCGACCAAACCGATCAAGGCGACGCTCATCAAGGTGGCAAACGCGTACGCGTCGTTAGCCACCCTTTTGCACATGGTCGAACAGGCGCATACCCAAAAGGCGGGAATCGACCCGACGGCATGTATCGCGTCGTCGGCCTCCGTCGAAAAGGATTGTTACGTAGGCCCCTTTGTTTACATCGGCCAGCAGGTTAAAATCGGGAAAAACTGTCAGATTTACCCACATGCCTACATCGGCGACGGGGTGACGGTCGGTGACAATTGCATCATCTATCCGCATGTGACCATCTACCATAGCTGTTCCGTCGGCAACAACTGCATCCTGCATGCGGGTTGCGTCATCGGTTCGGACGGATTCGGCTTTGCTCCTGAAGGAGAAGACTATAAGAAAATCCCGCAGCTGGGTAATGTCATATTGGAAGACAATGTAGAGATAGGGGCCAACACGACCATCGACCGGGCTGTGATGGACTCGACCATTATCCACAAGGGAGTGAAATTGGACAATTTGGTGCAAATCGCCCACAACGTGGAGGTCGGCGAGAATACCGTCATGGCAGCCCAAGTGGGTATCGCCGGATCGGTCAAGATAGGCAAACACTGTATGTTCGGCGGACAGGTGGGACTATCAGGGCACATCCATATCGCAGACCACGTCGTGTTTGGCGCGCAATGCGGCGTCATCAGTGACGTCAAAGAGCCGACCACCTTATTGGGCGCCCCGGCAATCAATGCGAAAGCATTCATGCGTTCGAGCGCCATCTTCAACCGCCTGCCCGACCTGTACCGGCAGCTGGGACAGATGCAACGCGAGATTGAACAATTAAAAAAAGAACTTCACAAATAAAAAAGAGACGACGTTATGCAAAAACAGAAGACGCTTGCCGCAAGTTTCTCTATGCAAGGAAAGGGATTGCACACAGGGATGGACATTCAAATCACGTTCAACCCCGCGCCCGAAAATCATGGCTATAAAATCAAACGAGTCGACTTGGAAGGCGAGCCCGTGGTCGATGCCGTAGCCGAAAACGTTGCCGGTACGCAACGAGGGACGGTTCTCTCTAAAAACGGTATCCAAATCAGCACGATCGAACACGCGATGGCCGCGCTTTATGCGTTCGAAATCGACAACTGCCTGATTGAAGTGAACGCGCCCGAATTTCCGATTCTGGACGGCAGCTCGCGTTATTTCTGCGAAGCCATCCAAAAAGCGGGTATCGTGGAGCAAAACGCACCCAAGGATTTCTATGTCGTCAAGCATAAGATTGAAGTGAAAGACGAAGCAAGCGGCTCTTCGCTTGTCATCCTTCCGGACGACAAATTCAGCATCAACGTCTTAATCTCGTTTGATTCGCCCGTCTTATCCAACCAGTTTGCGACCCTCAACGACCTGAGCGAGTTCCCGACCGAAATAGCGGCCTCGCGTACCTTCGTCTTCGTCCGGGAAGTGGAGATGCTGTTGCAAAACAACCTGATTAAGGGGGGTGATTTGGACAATGCCATCGTGATTTATGACCAGAAGGCATCGCAAGAGGTGCTGGACAAACTGGCCGACCAGCTGGGCATTCCGCATAAAGACGTCACAGAACTGGGCTACATCAACAACAAACCGCTGGCCTTCGACAACGAGCCGGCACGCCACAAGCTGATTGACGTCATCGGCGACCTTGCCCTGATCGGCAAACCGATACGCGGCCGGGTAATTGCCACGCGACCGGGACACAAAATCAACAACCAACTGGCACGTGTCATCCGGAAAGACATCAAACAAAACAGCATCCAGGCACCTGTCTACAACCCGGAACGTCCGCCCCTCATC
>CALUTX010000278.1 GCA_944323815.1 uncultured Parabacteroides sp.
CGGATTGACTTTTCTGGAGACAGCTGCCAACCCGTATGTGACGGAGCTGGGCGACCGGGAGACGGCGGCAAGCCGGTTGAATCTGGCGCAGTCTTTTAATGGATTGGGGTGTATTTGCGCACCGGTGATAGGCGGGATGTTGCTCTTCTCGGACGGGAACAACTCGCATGTGGCTTTGCCTTATACGGTGATGGGTGTCGTGGTGCTGATAGTAGCCCTTGTATTTTTCCGTATCCGTTTGCCGGAAATCAGTCATGCAGACGACGGCAAGGCGGTTGTCGCGGCTGAATCCGGTTTGCGGGGCTTGTGGAAGCAGCGGCGGTTCGTTTGGGGAGTCGCAGCTTTGTTCTGCTATGAGATTGCCGAAATATCCATCAACAGTTTCTTTATTAATTATGTGACGGACGACGGTTGGATGAACGCGCATGACGCGGCGATTGTGCTCTCTTTTGGCGGTTTGGGACTGTTTATGGTCGGACGTGTGATTGGTAGTTGGGTAATGAGCCGTGTACGGGCAGAGAAAGTCCTTTTCATTTGTGCTATTTTTACGGTGTTGGGATCGCTGCTGGTGGTTCTGAATCTCGGAATCCTTTCAAAAAGTGCGCTGTTCCTGTGCTATGTTTTTGAAGCGATTATGTTCCCTACGATTTTTGCTATCTCCTTGCAAGGGTTGGGGGATTACACAAAACGAGCTTCCTCCTTTTTGATGATGTCGCCGATTGGAGGCGCTGTCGGCCCATTGTTGATGGGGTATGTCGCCGATTTATCAACCATGTCGCTTTCGTTTTTGGTCCCTTTTGCCGGCTATGTTGTTGTGCTGGTTTATGCTTATCGGGTGATGAGAGATTGAAAAGGGGGCAGGTGAGACAGAAATGTTTGTAAGATTTTGAAGAGAGTTGTCCACCCTTGTTTACAATGCGGACAACTCTTTTTCTTTGATAGGAAGTTTGTGCGGCTTAGCGTGGTGATTCCTTTTTCGGACGATGTTCCAGATGTCTGCTTCTGTCCCGTTGAACGGTCCTGAGGTTTCTAATTTGATTGTGCACATGGCTGCGGCGAAACATCCGGCTTCTTTATAGGAGGCTCCTTGGTTTCGCAAGTAAAGATAACCGGTCATATATGTGTCGCCACATCCGGTGGCATCGACTACTTCTTTGGGAGGATAAGCCGGAATCTCGTGAAATTTCCCGTCTGCATAAATGAGTGAGCCCATGTCCCCTTGTGTAAGCAGCACCTCTTTGACGCCCCAGCTGGCCAACTTCAGCGCGGCCTCGTGGGGTTCGCTGCAACCGGTTAGGACCTCCATTTCATACTCGTTTGTCTTGAGGATGTGGATGTATTGTAAAGCTTCTTTCTTTTCAGGCCAGTCGACGGCATATACGTTCTGATTCCGCACTTCGCGCAGGTAACCTTGCGCATCAACGGATAGCAATCCCTTGTTTGCCAAATAGCGGATTACATCGATGGAGAAATCATCGGCAAGCAGACTTCCCAAATGAAAGATATGGGCCTCTACGTCTTGTAGCCCGTCAATTGTGAAAGGATCGGCTTTTGCCAATACACGCTGCGTGCGGCTGTTTTGGTTCTCGCCATACCGGTTTTCAAAATAAACAGAATGAGCGCTGGGCAAGACTTTGACGTCAATCCCTTTTTTCCGAATGGCTTCTACAACTGGCATTTCGCTTTCTCCGAGTGCCGTCACCAATTGAAATCCGGTCGTGTCCAACCGGCTGATTCCTTGTGCGAAATAGAATGCAGTTCCTCCCGGCATCTCCACAGTGAGTTTAGGCGTCACGACCTTGTCTAATGTGATATGCCCGATGCAACAGATATCATGTTTGTTCATACGAATTCTTTAATCGAACTGCAAAAGTATATAAAAACAGGGAATTAATGCTTTTTTAGGGGCGTGAAAAAAAATTCCCCGGCAGGAAACAAAATTTTCTTGCCGGGGAAATCTTTGTTTTATCCCAATGCCTGCTGGATGTCAGCCAAGATGTCGTCGATGTGTTCGATACCGACCGAAAGGCGGATGAGGTCAGGGGCGACGCCTGCCTCAATCAGTTGCTCGTCGGTCAACTGGCGATGCGTATGACTGGCGGGATGGAGCACACAGGTGCGGGCATCGGCCACATGCGTGACGATGCAAATCATCTTCAGCCGATCCATAAAGCGGATGGCATCCTCGCGTGTTCCTTTCAGCCCGAAGGCGAGCACGCCGCAGGTACCGTTCGGCATATACTTGCAAGCCAGTTCGTGATATTTGTCACCCTTCAGACCCGGATAGCTGACCCATGCAACTTTATCGCTTGCGGCGAGCCATTCGGCTACTTGCTGGGCATTACGACAGTGTTGTTGCATGCGCAAGTGCAGCGTTTCCAATCCTAAGTTCAACAAGAAGGCATTCATAGGCGATTGGATGGAGCCCAAGTCACGCATCAGTTGGGCGGTTGCCTTCGTGATGTACGCCATCTTGCCAAACGCCTTCGTGTAGGTTAGTCCGTGGTAGGATTCGTCGGGCTGTGTCAATCCCGGGAATTTGTCGGCGTGCGCGTCCCAGTCGAAGTTGCCGCTATCGACGATGGCGCCGCCTACGCTTGTTGCATGGCCATCCATATACTTGGTGGTGGAGTGGGTGATGATGTCGGCACCCCATTCGAACGGATGGCAGTTCACCGGCGTCGCGAACGTGTTGTCCACAATCAGGGGAACGCCGTGTGCATGGGCAATGCGGGCGAACTTCTCAATGTCCAGCACATGTACGCCCGGATTGGAGAGTGTCTCACCGAACAGCGCCTTCGTGTTCGGGCGGAAGGCGGCCGCAATCTCCTCTTCAGGTGCATCGGGGTCGACAAAGGTCACTTCGATGCCCAGCTTCTTCAGCGTCACGCCGAAGAGGTTGAACGTTCCGCCGTAAATAGTGGAAGAGCAGACCAGGTGGTCGCCCGCTTCGCAGATATTGAAGACGGCATAGAAGTTGGCCGCCTGTCCGGACGACGTAAGCATGGCCCCTACTCCACCTTCAAGCGCAGCAATTTTGGCTGCTACGGCATCGTTTGTCGGGTTCTGCAAGCGGGTGTAGAAATAACCGCTCTCTTCGAGGTCGAACAGACGCGCCATCTGCTCGCTCGTGTCGTATTTGGATGTTGTACTTTGGTAAATCGGCACGACACGCGGTTCGCCGTTCTTCGGTTGCCA
>CALUTX010000279.1 GCA_944323815.1 uncultured Parabacteroides sp.
AAGCTGAAGAAATTCGCCGACCCATCCGTACCATATATATAATAGAAAGTATACTTTCCCCGTTCCTCTTCCGGGACGGTGTTGCTGGCCTCGTTTTCGAAGATACCCATTTCCGGTACGCCGTCGCCGGAGATATCAAACACTCCAAAACCGTCTACATAAATGCCTTGCTGTACTTGTTCAAGCAAATGGCCGGCTTTCCAGCGAAATAAATCATCCCAACGAAAATTCTCGCCTACTAGTTCAATCCTTCTTTCCCGCCGGATTTGCAACAACGCTTTATCACTTATATCCGGATACTGAGCGGCCAACTGCGGGTCATCGGGTAGGTTTCCCAAAACCAACGACGGCATTTCGACACGTGAACGAATCTCGTTGACTGTGCGATCCATGTCGTCTTGTGTCAGTTGTCCCAACTCAGCTCTCGCTTCCGCGTAAATCAAGAGTACTTCTGCATAACGGGAAACGGGCAGATCCGTATAACTACTATTCCATTGTTGTTCTTCTGCCGTCATGGGGAGGAACTTAATAACCGGATAACCGCCCAAATTCAGATTCGGACGGAACGGGGCAGAAGTCCCAGCACGCACGAACCCCGGATACATGAAGGTCTGGTTGAAACGCGGATCACGGTTTTCAAACACCTCTGTAAAGTTCTTCGTCTCATAGTTTTCAACCGACGAGAAAGGCACGGCACGACCGTCTTCCGTCAAATACTCGTATGATTCCATTAGGCTACGGCTGAAGTTGCACGAATAAGCAAGCACATCATAACCAGCAGAGTGTTTAATTTGTAGCGCATTGTCATAATCTTTAAAAAGAATGATTTCGGGAGACTCAGCCAAATTATAACTATAAAACAGGTTTCGATAAGCTGCGTCCTTCCCGCCTGTCTTGTCTATCGAGAACTGACCCGATTCCATGATATCAAAAGCTGCCGTCGCTGCTTTTTCGATATACATATCAGCAGTACTTTGCAAATCCAGTTCGTCGTGGTATTTGCGGAAAGTCCCTTCATGCAAGCAAATCCGCGCCTGCATGGCCAACGCATACCAACGGCTAAACTGCGAACGGTTGCCATAGTCTTCCGACATATGTGCGACGGCATAATCCAAATCCGCCATGATGGAATCGACCACCAACGTGCGCGGATCACGAGCTTTATAGAGTAAATCTTCATCGGTATCCGTTAGCGCGTTCGAATACCAAGGGACATCGCTATAACGCTTAACCTGTTCGTAATACCAAACGGCACGCATTAGACGCGTGAGTCCTATGTAATGGGCAATTACCTCCGGATTTCCGGAAACTGTATGTACATTGTCGAGCAAGTAATTATACCGTCGCAACGTCCCCCAATCGTCCCATCCACCAACAGTCGCAGCAGTGATACTCCCACGAATCAGGTTGTTATGCTCGCTCGCGTCAGAAAAAGAGGCGTAATTATCGCTCGTCCCGTCACTATAAGAAGTTGAAATCTTATCATAATAGGTATTCGTATAGAGTTCCAAATTCGTCACCGATTGAAAAAATGTTTCCGAAGAGATTTGTGTCTCAGGAAAACGATCCATAAAATCATTGTTACATGCGACAGCCAACAAACCGATGGCAACGCCTATCAAATTTATCTTTATCTGTTTCATCTTCATTTTCTCTTTATTATAATGTAATGTTTAATCCGATTGAATAGGTCCGCTGCATGGGATGAGTCGTATAGTCCAACTGCTCAGGGTCAAAATTTTTGGACATCGGTGTCGCTTCAAACAAATTCTCTCCGCTGAAATAAACGCGAAGGTTTTGCAATTTGATTTTGCGAAGCAAGTGTTTCGGTATTGTATAACCAAACGTCAAATTCTTCAACCGTAAGTAGGCAGCATTCTGTAAATAACGAGTTTGTGCATAGGTCATGTCACCCGTTGTTGAATGAAAAGCCAAATAGGATTTCAAACGTGGAAAATAGCCATCCGGATTATCTTCAGTCCAATGGTCCATATTGTTTTCCAGCACATTTCCCTGCGGGCTCCAATAAATTCCAAAGAATTTACCCCATGACTGGGACGGGTAAGGATACCAATCTCTCTTCCCTGTACCTTGAAACAATATCCGAAGGTCGAACCCATTCCAATCAGCATTTAAGTCCAGACCGAACTGATAGCGAGAACGCGAATTACCGATTACTTTAAAATCACCAGGATCGTCAACGGTCCAAGAACCTCTGTTTATCTTGCCGTCACCGTTCAAATCTTTGTATTTCAAATCTCCCGGTTCAATCGGACGGTCGCCCGGATAAGAGGTGACATCCCATTGGTCAGCATGCGAGTCGATATCGGCTTGGTCAACAAAAAAACCTTCCGTTTCTAATCCCCAGATCTCACCTATTTCACATCCGACATAATAATCGTCTAGAAAACCAGTCGGGTTGTCGAAGCGAGTAATCCATGAACGACTGTCCGACAAGATGAAACGGGCACTGTAATTAAATCGTTCGGAAGCCAAGTTGAAAGCGTCTCGCCACATAATGGACACTTCCCATCCACGTGTTTTCATATCTGCCGCATTGACACGCGGTTCGTCCGCCCCAAGCACGTTCGGTAACGTTTTTCCGGCAGTCAACATATCTTTCGTATCACGTCGGTAAACATCTCCTGAAAGAATTAATCGGTTCGACAATAGGTTCAAATCGATCCCTCCATTCAACGTATAAACCTTTTCCCATGTCAGCGCATTGGAGACCAATCCAGGTGTATAAACTCCTGTTATGGTATTTCCATTTACCAAATAATTCATCCGACTGGCAGACATCGAAGATATATAAGAATAATAATCTACATTCTGGTTCCCCAGCGAACCGTAGGAGATACGCAACTTACCGTGGTCCAACCAGCTTGACAACGGTTTCATGAAATTTTCCTGAGAGAAAACCCATGCTCCGGAGAAAGAAGGGAAGAAACCAAATCGATCGTTATGCGGAAAACGGGATGTTCCATCATAACGTCCGTTAGTTTCGAGGATATATTTACCATCATAGATATAATTCAAACGATAAAATGCACTCCGAATGGCCCAAGCATAATCGTCTTCAGATACTCTCATTTCTCCTGAAGCCAATTGGGGAGTTGGATATGTATCCGAAATCAAATCATTTCTCTGAGCAGTAAACTGATTATAAT
>CALUTX010000280.1 GCA_944323815.1 uncultured Parabacteroides sp.
CTCTTCAACGGTGAACGGATTGAAAAGGAACAAGCAAACAGAAGCGGCTGCAGCGACGACGGCTGCCGCAATCCAATAGCGACGTTTAGAGTTCGCCTTGTTTTTCCGGTTTTGTGTCTCGATTTGCTGCCAAAGGTCAGCCACTTCATGGGATGATAAGACAGCAGAAGGCGTCCGTTGGCGGAACTCTCGGATAAAACAACGGGCAATCTGGATTTCTTTGCCTAATTCCGGATTTTCGGTTTCTAACGCAGACCAAAAAGAACGTGTTTCCTCAGTCGGATGTAATTCGGACTGAATGAAAAAGTCATCGTTCAACAATTCTTCTGCCGTATATGTGGTATAATTTCTTCTCATTTTTAGCCTGTTTTCTAAAGAGAGTCAGAAACAGGCTTTTTATACTCACTAAAATCGAACTTTTTTCAAAATTTTGCTGGAAAATTTTCTGCCCACAAGGCAAAGAATAAAAGCAGAGTAGGATCATGATACGTTTCCCGCAATTTTTTCAGCGATCGCTGAATCAGATTTTGAGCCGATTGATAATTCAAAGCCATCAATCGGCAGATTTCTTCCATCGGTAATTCTTGGATATAACGGTAGTACAAAATTTCCCTTTGGCGTGGTGGCAAGACAGCAAGCATGGTCGCTACCCGCTGGGAATCGGTTTCCGTCGTTTCGTTGTTGATGAACTGTTCTTCCACACTTAGTTCCGAAAGAAATGGGTAGTCTTCAGCGATAGAACCGAAATGGCTGTTCCTCACCAGATGTTTACATAAATTGTTCTTTAATGAAATGAGCAAATAGACCTTTACGTTACAATCCTTGTCCAAACAGGTACGGTTGGCATAAAGATAAACGAAAAGGTCTTGGATACAATCTTTTATCAAATCTTCATCCGAAGTGAAGCACAAACCGTATCGATATAGGATTTGTATGTACGTTTGGTAAATGCAAGCGTATGAACGATCGTCTCCGGCAATGAACTGTTGCCATATTTTTGTCATATCGTCCTTTTCAAGTTCTTCCTGATAAGAAGCTTGCTTCATGGATAAATATTAATCAGGTGTTATCAATGATTTACTGCTGCAAAATAAAGAAAATATTTGCAGATAAACAACCCTTATTTTTTCATGCCAGTGCGTCCGCCATTTCATGCCAGTGCACGTCAGGTTTTATGCCAGTGCATTTTTCGTTCGATGCAGAGGCGGAATATGGTTGATTTTACTTCCGATGTAATTCGGGTTAGCCCGGGGGTAAATCTGTTTACCCGGGAAGAAGCGGTTGGACATCTTTTGTCAAAAAGGTAAGATATAAAGTCATTTTTGGCAAATTGGTGCGGAAAGAAAGAATTATCTTTGACAATCGGATAGATATATTATTAACAGACTTAATCGGTAGAATATGAAAAATGCTATTTTCGCGTGTTTGGTCGCTTTGCTTTTCGGGTGGACGGGATGTGCGCCTGATTCGACGGTGGAAGTGAAGCAGCTCCGTTTGGAGATGAAAGAAAATCCTTTGGGAATTAATGTGTTGAAACCACGTTTTTCATGGCAGTTGGCTTCGGATAAGCCTGGCCTGTTGCAGACGGCTTACCAGATTCAGGTAGCCGCTTCGCTTGAACAGTTGGCAAGCGGGAAAGATTTGGTGTGGGACAGCGGCGATGTCAAATCGGATGCATCCGTGTTAGTTTCTTATGACGGAAAGGCGCTGGAGTCGGGCAAGCCCTATTATTGGCGGGTGAAGGTAACGACCAATCAGGGCAAATCGGCTTGGAGCGAACCGGCTTATTGGTCGATGGCGTTACTGGACAATGCGGAGTGGAAAGCAACTTGGATTGGTGAAAATGCACTTTCAAATCCAGGTGAGAATCCGGGAGGAGAAGGACGTGACAACAAGACGCGTCTGGCTGCTCGCTATCTGCGGAAAGAGTTTAAAGCGGATAAAGCGGTTCAACGCGCTGTGTTGTATATTTCCGGCTTGGGTTCATACGAGGCCTATTTGAACGGGCAACGGGTGAGCGAGGATGTTTTTGCCCCGATGCCCTCTCTCTATTCGAAGCGTGTATATTATAATGTATATGACGTGACGGGATGGGTAAAGGCGGAACAGAATACGTTGGGCGTTGTGTTGGGCAACGGCCGATTCTTCTCGATGCGAAATCCGGGGATGAAGACCTTCGGGTTACCGCAGTTGTTGGCGCAACTTGAAATCGAATATGCCGACGGTTCGAAAACGACGGTTGTGAGCGATGATACGTGGAAGGTAACCTCCAAAGGCCCGATTGTTGCCAATAATGAATTTGATGGCGAAGAATATGACGCCCGTCTGGAGATGGCAGGATGGAATGAGAACGGTTTTGACGACAGCGCGTGGAAGAAACCGGATGTGATGGAAGCACCGAAAGGCGAATTGACCGCACAGCAGAATCCGAATATTCGCGAACAGGAGACGTTGAAACCGGTGGCGATTTACGACCGTCCGGACGGAAAATACATCTTAGACATGGGGCAGAACATGGTCGGCTGGCTGGCAGTCAAGTTGAAAGGACAAAAAGACAAACCGATTTCGCTGAAGTTCGCCGAGCTGTTGCAGGAAGACGGTTCGCTTTATCTGGCGAACCTGCGTTCGGCGAAGGTAACAGATATTTATACGCCGGCGAAAGATGGCGAATTTACGTGGCAACCGAGTTTTGTGTATCACGGTTTCCGTTTTGTTGAGGTATCGGGCTTGAATTATAAGCCGGAGTTGGCAGACTTTACGGGGCACGTGCTGTATGACCAGATGACGACGACCGGCCGTTTCGAGGCATCGAATCCATTGGTGACGCAGATTCACAAGAATGCCTATTGGGGCATTCGGGGAAATTATCGCGGGATGCCGACCGATTGCCCACAGCGTGACGAACGTTTGGGTTGGCTGGGCGACCGGGCGACGGGTGCGTATGGTGAGGCGTTCATCTTCGACAACTCTCGCATGTATGCTAAATGGTTGCAAGACATCGAAGACTCGATGAGTCCGGAAGGAAGCATATCGGATGTGTCCCCCTCTTACTGGACACTTCATTCCGACGACGTGACATGGCCCTCTGCTTTCTTCTATGTGGCAGATATGTTGTACAAACAGTATGGTGACGACAGTGCGATTCGTCTCCATTATCCGGCCATGAAGA
>CALUTX010000281.1 GCA_944323815.1 uncultured Parabacteroides sp.
TGCGCTTCCGCCGCGAGGCTGCCCATCAGGAGGGCAGCGGCTATCCATTTCGTATTGTTCCTCATCTCGTTTCCTCCTCCGTTTAGAATTGATAAATCAGGTTGATGGCCAGCTGCGTCGGCCCGAAAGAGTGCTTCTTGACCGTTTCGATTTTCGTGCCGCAGTTGGCACAGGGATATTTGTCCGACTCCAGATAGAGGTAGCCCACGCCGAGTGTCGCCTCGAGGTTCCAGTGCTTGCCCAAGAGCCACGAGTAGCCGTAGCTCACGCCGACGCCTGTACCCCAACCCTGATGCCGTTCGTCTTCGGTGCCGAGCAGCTTGATGTCGGACACATTATAAATAAGGTAAGGTACATGCACACCCAGGAAGTGGCCGTTTGCCGGCTCGCAAAACCAATAACGTAATTCGGGGTGCAAGCGGAAATGCTTGATGCTTTTCCCGTACGAGTCGTCTTCTTCCTTTCCCGTAAAGGGATTCAGTCCCGCCTCCACGTCGAGCGACCAATGGTCTGCCAATCGAAACTCAATACCCAAGTTTGGAGTTATAGTCCCCCAATATAGGATATTTGTCTTCAAACCGACGAGGGAGGGTTTCCCCTTTCCTTCCGTCTGCGCATGAATACCCTCCGCCCGCCAAAAAAGGGAAAGAGGTAAAATAAATGCTATGAAAACCCAGTGTTTCATGTTTGTCGATCTGTTTATCATTTTGAGTTCACAAAAATAAGCCGAACTCTCCACAGCAGGATTTACAAACCGTAAAAAAAGAGGCTGCGTGCAGGAGTGTAAATTGACAAATCATCAAAAGAGGAAAATCTTTATCTTTTAACCATTTCTTTTTACGA
Source organism: uncultured Parabacteroides sp. (assembly GCA_944323815.1). Classification (GTDB taxonomy): domain Bacteria; phylum Bacteroidota; class Bacteroidia; order Bacteroidales; family Tannerellaceae; genus Parabacteroides. Next base: position 844 of record CALUTX010000281.1, read on the forward strand.
ATTATCAACGATCTGCTCCCTGTACTGTCTCGGCGTGGTTCCGCCATGCGTACTCACAAAGACACGGATGAAAGAAGACGAAGAGGCAAACCCGCAACGTTCGGCGACTTGCGCAATAGACAAAGTCCGTTCTTCGCGCAACAGCCGCTCCGCTTCGCGCAGCCGGTAGTCGCGGACAACGAGCGAAAAGCTTTTGCCATATCCTTCGTTGAAAATGCGGGAGATGTAAGAGCGGTTCAAGGGGAAACGTTCGCCGACGTCTTTCAGCTGGAAACCTTCGCGCAGATAGGGACGCTCGGTTTCAAACCAATGGGCAATATCCTCTTTATAGGATTTCCATTTCTCTCGGATACCGGTATCCGAGAGCCCGCTGCATGCAGCGGGCTCAAACGGCATTGCCGTTTGCTGTTCAGAGATATTTTCCGAAAAGGCTTCGTGAAAAGGCGTATCGTAAAACAATACCTTATAAAAGGTATAGAACAGGAACAATTGCAGCATGACATTATGATAAAGCAATACCCACGGATGAAACCCGACAAAGACATAATAGAGATAACCCAACAAAATCAATAGCAGGCCATAGGCATAAAAAGGCAGCCAAGAACCTTTCTCTATGGAGACACCGTCAAGGGGGCATGTCTCCAACCAACGTCTGTATCGGCTCTCACTCCGGTAAATAAACCATAGAATGGCGCAAAAATAGAGACAAAACGAAAGAAACAGCAGCAAACGGCAACCGACATTGAACGAACCGACATGTTCCCACCAATCGCCCCAACCTGAAAGAGGAAAAATACCATCTCCTGCCAACCATGTACCTAAAAAATAGAACGCAATTGTACCCACATAGGGCATGGAAAACTTCAACGCTTTCTTCCCGTCCAACCAACCGGGACGCACCGCCTCCAAGGGATAAAGCGAAAGCAACATAACCAAAAAATTACCCGTAATCAAAACCCAGACATTCATCATCCCAAACATCTTCTCCTCTTCCCCGCTAAGCAACATGCCCAGATTACGCGCAAAATAAGCAACACAACAAAAAATCATGGAATAAGCATGAAACCGACGCGCCCGATTTCCACGTGAACGCACCAACAAAACAACCGCCCCTATCAAAGAAAGGGTGGCACACATGGTGTAAAGTGTTTGTCTGATCAAGATCCAATTGACGTCCATATCTCTCAACTATTCTTATCCATACGCTTCGATTAGCGAACAAATATATAAAAAACCTCGCCATCCCCGTTGTTAAAAAAAGTTTCTCGGCAGGGCGGAAGGGGTAAACGGTGGGAAAATTGAGAATGGACAAGGGGAATTATTAATTGACAATGGACAATTGACAATTGACAATTGACAATTAATTTTCATTATAACCGCAAAATCGTTACTTTTGCGGGGAATAATGCAACACCCAATAAATAGAATCAAACAGTATATATACATTAATTAATATAGAAACACCGTGAAGAAAGAAGAGGAAGAAAAGGTGCAGGGGCTACCGGAAAATGCCTACCGCGAGCTGAAGGAAGGAGAAGTGTATCATCCCATCATGTCGCCCGAGCGGACGTACCGCGAGGTGACGCCGTGGTCCGTTTTTTGGGGGCTGGTGATGGCGGTCGTGTTCAGCGCGGCGGCCGCGTTCTTAGGGTTGAAAGTGGGACAAGTGTTTGAAGCAGCCATTCCGATTGCGATTATCGCCGTCGGATTGTCGAGCGCGTTCAAGCGGAAGAACGCCTTGGGCGAGAATGTGATTATCCAGTCCATCGGTGCCAATAGCGGTGTCATCGTGGCGGGCGCCATCTTCACGCTGCCGGCGCTCTATATTTTGCAGGATAAATATCCGGAGATTACGGTGAATTTCTTCGAAGTTTTCATGAGTTCGCTGCTGGGTGGGATTTTGGGCATTCTGCTTTTGATTCCGTTCCGCAAATATTTCGTTTCGACGATGCACGGGAAATATCCGTTCCCCGAGGCGACGGCGACCACGCAGGTGCTGGTCTCCGGCGAGAAGGGCGGCAGCCAAGCCAAACCGCTGATTTATGCGGGGCTTATCGGCGGATTGTATGATTTCATCATCGCGACGTTCGGCTGGTGGAGCGAGACCATCAGCACGCGCATTGTCGGCGCCGGCGAGATGTTGGCCGAGAAAATCAAGCTGGTTTTCAAGGTAAACACGGGCGCGGCGGTGCTGGGGCTGGGTTATATCGTCGGGCTGAAGTATTCGGCCATTATCTGCGCAGGCTCGTTTCTGGTCTGGCTCATCATCATCCCGTTGATGTCTGCCCTT
>CALUTX010000282.1 GCA_944323815.1 uncultured Parabacteroides sp.
GCTTATAAAATGGGAGCCGACTTTTTGAATGGCAATGCCATAGAGCAGGCATACTTGGCGACTATCTTAAAATGGGCGGCTCGTCATGATGGTGTGGAAAGCATCGACAAATATATGGCTCTGCATCAGTTTGACCCGAATGCCAATAAACTGTGGGCTTACTTTGTATCCATCATCACATGGATACGTTCCACATTTACCAAATACCGCCGTGAGATGAAAGGCTTGGATTGGGGAGCCATGTATGATGAGTTTAGTGAAAATGTATATGATACTGTTGCCCTCGAAAAGCAGATACACGACTTAATGGAGGATGATGAAATCATGAAGAAGTCGGGTATCTATCGTTATGTTTTAAGCGGTGACCTGCGCGACCTCAGTTTCCGAACTTTCGACAAAAAGCAGAAGCGCGAAGCCTACGAGCGGCAACAGGGTATCTGCGTTCATTGCTGCAAGCATTTCGAGTTGGAGGAAATGGAGGCCGACCACATCACGCCGTGGAAAGAAGGCGGTACGACGGTGGCAGAGAATTGCCAAATGCTTTGTAAGAATTGTAATCGAATTAAAGGAGGAAAATAAATATGAATTGTCAATTTTGTGGACAGGAATTACCTGAAAATGCTAAATTTTGTTTTAAGTGTAGAAGACAAATTATTTGTACAAACTGTGGAGAAAGGCTTATCGAAGGGGCTTCTATATGCGTTTTTTGCGGAAATGAAATAAGCATACCCAACAATAATACAGAACAAAATCATATAAAATACAAAGAAACAAAAACTTCAAAATCATTTGAGGCGACATTTTCAAATGAGACTGCGGGTGCCGTAGTCAAAACATTCGCACAATTTCTTCCGCTGAAAAAGAATACTATTGGTGAGACAATGGAAGTATTTCATGATACACAAATTGAAGATGTAGAAGATGTAACGCCTAGCAAAGCTTTACTTCCTGTAAAACGGGAAGACTTAGTAGATAAGAATCCAAATATCAATGATATATTCAAAGTACGAGGAGATAATGATATATATCTACACGAAACAAGCTTAAAAGCCAATAGTAAAGTTGATTATGCAGGTCGATTAACAATATTATATTTATTTTATATGCGGTCAAATGGAACAGAAGAAGTTCCCAAGACGGAAGTAATTGCATTTTTAAAGAAAGTCGGCTTGACTAATGATGGAAGTTATCGTGGTTGGATGTCTAAAATGAAGTCTTTATATAATATAAACAATAATTGTTATTGTTTATGTAGGGCGGGGGAAGAACGTGCAAAAGAATATCTAAAAGATATTTTTGATGAAGACAAAGTTGATAATTGGAAACTCGGAGATACTTCAAAGGGAAGTTATAGATCTAACAATAAAGCAAACAATATTCCAAAGAACTCTTATTCAATAGAAGGCACTTTGAATTTAAATCCTTCAGATAATGAGTCTCTTAAATCTTTTATAGGGAAATTCAAAGCTTCAAATGGTTTTCAATACAATTTATTATTTGCATATTACTTACAAAAAGTTATTGGCAAAACTAATATTAACGCAAATCACATATATACGTGCTATAAAAATGTAGGGGCGAAAATACCAAATAATCTATATCAAAGTCTTGTTGATACAAAAAACAAGAAGGGGTGGATAGACACCTCAGATATGAATAATATAACGGTTACAATAAGTGGTGAAAATTGTGTAGAACAAGATTTGAAGAAATGATGACATTAGAAGAATTTATTATTAGAATTGACAACTTTCTATCTTTGAAATCCTCTGAACAAATTCCGTATTTTGGATATTATATTTTGAAATACCAAAATAAAGAATCTTTTACAGCCAAAGAGATCGAAAAATGTTTTGCAGAAACTCACATTACACCTTATAGCAACATTTCGGCATATCTCTCGAAAGAAAAGAAAGCTAAACATATGTTATCTCATAAAAACGGAGGATATATTCTAACTAGAACCGTTGAAAATCAAATATCTAATATCATAGGAGAAGTAAAGGTGAATGAACCATCTGGGAATTTATTTCCTCTTGAGTTATTTAATAACACACGCACATATTTGCAGAAAACAGCTAAGCAAGCTATATTATGTTACGATTATCAAACATATGATGCTTGTTTGGTTATGATTCGACGATTGATAGAGACTTTGATAATAGAATTGTATGAACGATTTGAGATAAAAGAACAAATACAAGATACAAAAGGGAACTATTTGTTTTGTTCTGACTTAATAGACAGGTTATTATCTGAGAAAAAGTTATGGACAATCGGTCGCAATTCAGTTAAAGCTCTTCCTGATATTAAAACAAAAGGCGATTTAAGTGCACATAATAGACGCTTTAATGCAACTAAAACTGATATCGATACTATTAAGGTTGGTTTGAGAGTAGTTTTAGAAGAACTCGTCCATTTAATAAACTATGAACAGTGGAATGCTAGCAAAAAAAAGTAAGTATATGCCAACTGAATCCCAAAACATAGAATTCAAAGAATCTTGGCGCGACGAATACCAAAAATGGATTTGTGGCTTTGCCAATGCACAAGGTGGTACGCTGTATATCGGTCTGCGTGATAATGGTGAAGTATGTGGCGTACAGGATACCAAGAAGTTGATGGAGGACATTCCGAACAAGGTGCGCGATATGATGGGTATCTTGGTGGAAGTCAATTTGAAAGAAAAGGACGAAAAACAATATCTGGAGATTGTGACGGAGGCTTATCCTTATCCTATCAGTTTCCGAGGGAAGTATTACCAGCGAAGCGGTGCGACCAATCAAGAGTTGAAAGGGGCTGCACTCGACCGTTTCATGCTCCGCAAGCAGGGTAAGACTTGGGACGGTGTGCCTGTACCTTATCTGAAAGCGGAAGACTTGGATAATGCCACATTTGATTTGTTCCGCAAGTATGCCAAACGAGGCGGGCGCATGGAGGAAGCGGACTTGATGGACGACAATCACGGGCTGTTGGAGAAACTTCGGCTCTATGAAGGCAATTATCTGAAACGTGCAGCCGCTTTGCTATTCTATCCTGACCCAGAAAAGTATGTGACCGGAGCATTTGTAAAGGTCGGCTTCTTCCGCGAAGGCATGGATTTGGTGTATCAAGAT
>CALUTX010000283.1 GCA_944323815.1 uncultured Parabacteroides sp.
GCAAGGAGGAAAAGAGATTGTGCTCACAGGGGTGAACATCGGCGATTTCGGGAAAAGCACGGGGGAAACCTTCATCGACCTGATTCGCGCGCTTGACGCGGTGGAGGGCATCGCACGTTACCGCATCTCATCCATCGAGCCGAACCTGATTACAGACGAGGCGATTGACTTCGTGGCACACAGCAAGCGTTTCGCGCCCCATTTTCATATTCCCCTCCAGAGCGGTAGCGACAGGGTATTGAAATTGATGCACCGCCGTTACGACACAGCCCTGTTTCGCCACAAGATAGAGAAAATCAAAACAGCGATGCCCCATGCGTTCATCGGCGTAGACGTGATTGTCGGGACACGGGGCGAGACGGACGAACTGTTCGACGAAACACGCGCTTTCATCGAAAGTCTGGACATCAGCCAATTGCACGTGTTCAGCTATTCGGAACGTCCGGGTACGCAAGCTCTCAAAATAGATTATGTGGTCGACCCGAAGACGAAACACGCCCGCAGTCAGCAATTGCTGGAGTTGTCGGAGCGTAAATGGCACGCCTTTTATGACGCACACATCGGGCAGACGGCCAGCGTCTTGTTCGAGCAGGCCCGCAAAAAGGGCATGATGCACGGCTTCACAGAAAACTACATCCGGGTGGAAGCCCCCTACGACAGCCGGCTGGTCAACCAAACCCTACCGGTCACCCTAAGCGGTTGGAACGAAGACCAAACGGCACTGCGAATCAAATAGCAAGGAGATGGACAAACAGATTGCAATCGTTATCCTGAATTGGAACGGGCGGGAACTGCTGGAGCGGTTTCTCCCCTCCGTCATCGCCCATACACCGGCCGCGCAAGCCGACGTGATTGTGGCGGACAACGGTTCGACAGACGACTCGCTGGAGCTGTTGCAGACGAAGTTCCCAACAGTAAAGACAATCTGCTTAGACCGGAACTACGGTTTTGCGGAAGGCTACAATCAGGCATTGAAACCAATCAACCACCCCTACACGGTACTGCTCAACAGCGACGTGGAAGTCACGCCTGGCTGGCTCGATGCGCCCATCGCCGCATTGGAGAAGGAGGCGGACATCGCGGCCGTACAACCCAAAATACGAGCATGGCGAAACAAAGATTCTTTCGAATACGCAGGGGCCGCCGGCGGCTTCATGGACCGCTACGGGTATCCCTATTGCCGCGGACGCGTATTTGATGTAGTCGAGAAAGACGAGGGGCAATATGACGCCCCTGCGGAAATACTCTGGGCGACGGGAGCCTGCCTGTTCATCCGCACGCAGGTGTATAAGGAAGCTGGCGGACTGGACGCGGGGTTCTTCGCCCATCAGGAAGAAATCGACCTGTGCTGGCGGCTGCGTTCGCGCGGATACCGCTTGGTCTGCACGCCCCAGTCGGTCGTCTATCACGTGGGGGGCGCCACGCTCAACGCGGAAAGCCCGCGTAAAACATTCCTCAACTTCCGCAACAACCTCCTGATGCTCTACAAGAATCTGCCGGAAAAGGATTTGAAACAGGTGATGCGCATCCGCTTTTGGTTGGATTACCTCGCGGCCATCCGTTTTTTGCTGGAGGGTAATTTCAGCAATGCGCGCGCCGTCCACGAAGCCCGCCGGGCCTTTCACAAACTGAAACCGACATACGCATCCGCCCGCCAGGAAAATCTGGCTCAAACCCGCGTGACAGCCATCCCTGAACTCCGCCAGAAAAGCCTACTCTTCTCTTTCTACCTGAAAAGGCAAAAGACGTTCGCCGCTTTACAGGCAAACCGATAAAAAAATGGCCCGGGAATCCCCGAGCCATCTCCTTAATCAACCAAAACAAAAAAACTAAAAACCTAAACATCAACCATCTTAAACTCTGAAGTAGTTAAGGCGTCACATAAACAAAAAACCAAACAATCTTTTTACCTAAAGACTTATCTATCGTATGTTGTTTCTATATCTTTCGCTTCATAAACCGGCCATGCGCCTGCCTTCGTGCAGACAAAAGCCGCCGTCTTCACCGCAAACTCATGCGCTTTCCGCAACGAAACTCCTTTCAACAAAGAGACGACCAAAGCTCCTAAAAACGCATCGCCCGCTCCGACGGTATCGACCACCTCCACTTGAGGCGTCGGCAGCGTTGATTCTTCCTGCAACGTATACACCGTACTGTAAGACGCGCCCGCCGTCAGGACCAACATCCGCAAATTATAACGGGCCATGAACCAATCCACAATCTCCTTATCTGGCCCTTCGAGTTGAAACATCTCCCGCAAGAGCTGCAATTCCTCGTCGTTTATTTTCAACACGTTCGCCAAATAGAGCGACTCTTCGATACACGTTTTCGTATAATAATGCTGCCGCAAGTTGATATCAAAACAGCGATAAGCATTTTCCGATGTAAAAGAGAGTATCGACTGAATCGTCTCCCGCGACTGGCCGGAACGCTGCCCCAACGTGCCAAAACAGATTGCATCCGCCCGCTCGACCAAATCAATGGCATCCGACGTGGGCGACAGATGGTCCCAAGCCACCCGTTCGTTAATCCGATATTCCGGAATACCCTCCTTCAAAACAATCTGGACGGTTCCCGTCGGATAAGGGACTTTTTCTATTAAATGTCGGATTGAACGTTCATCCAATTCCTGCAAGAGCGCACGCCCTAACTCATCATTTCCTACCGCACTTATCGCATACCCTTCCGCGCCTAAACGCGAAGCATGATAGACAAAATTCACCGGAGCGCCACCTATTTTCTTTCCCGTCGGCAGCATATCCCAGAGAATCTCTCCTATTCCTACCACAATCGGTTTGCTTTTGCCGCTTTGCATCCGTTCCATGACAAATAACGAAATAGTTTGTTTTACTTTTACAGGTGCAAATGTAGGAAGCATCCAACAACCTGAAGATAACAAATGCTACACGTTTTATCACATTCGTTACATTTCAGACCGACGGCTACCTTGCTTGCATCTACGTTACACAGATGTAACAATTGTTATATCACAGGGAAGATTTCTGCTCTTTTTCAAGGTATTCGGTCGGCGTAATGTTATAGACAGCTTTGAAGCATTTGGAGAAATAAGCCGGCGAACTGAAGCCTGTCGCATA
>CALUTX010000284.1 GCA_944323815.1 uncultured Parabacteroides sp.
CAGGACGCTGTTTCCGGTGAGCCCGAACCCTCTGTATTGTCGACAGATTCATTAGAAGAGGTTGTTGGGTTAATCCCTGAAAGTCTGGATGCGAATGTGGACAGTTTGTTGCATACATGGCATGTGCAGTATTTTTCTAAGGTAGACGATTATTGCCATGATGACGAAGAAGATGTTTGGTTTCCCGATTCGGTGTATCAGGAACGTTTGGAACGGCTGCCCAGCGTGATACCGATGCCTTATAATGAAGTTGTTCGGGATTGCATAGACCTTTATGCCGGTCGTCGGCGCGATCTGGTGCGCTATATGCTTGGGATGGCAGACTATTATTTCCCCATTATAGAGAAGATATTGGATAAACATGGCTTGCCGTTGGAATTGAAATATCTGGCAGTCGTGGAGAGCGCTTTGAACCCGGTAGCGTTGTCGCGCGCCGGAGCGAGCGGTTTATGGCAATTCATGCTTCCTACCGGAAAGATTTACGGGTTGGAGATCAATAGCCTTTTGGACGAACGTCGTGATCCGGAAAAAGCGACAGAAGCCGCTTGCCGCTATTTTAAAGATATGTATGCGATTTATGGAGACTGGAATCTGGTGCTGGCCTCGTTCAACTGCGGACCGGGAAATGTGAACAAAGCGATTCGCCGTTCCGGGGGGAAGACCGATTTCTGGGAGATTTTCCGTTTCCTGCCTCGCGAAACCCGTTCGTATGTCCCGCTCTTTATCGCGGCCAATTACATCATGAATTATTATTGCGACCATAATATTTGCCCGGTACAGACTGATTTACCGCTTGCCACGGATACCGTCATGATTCATAACATGCTTCACTTGCAGCAAGTATCGGACCTGCTTCATCTGGACATCGAACAGCTTCGGGCACTGAACCCACAATACAAGCGAGACATCATTCCCGGAAACACGAAGCCTTCCGTTCTGAAATTGCCGGCGTCCGATACGTATGCCTTTGTGGATAAGGAAGACACCGTATATACCCATCGGGCGGAAGAGCTGCTGGCGAATTGCATTCCCGTAAACGCCGCTGAAAATGCAGCGGATTTGACGCGCGAACGAATCACTCACGTTGTGGAAGCGGGGGAAACGGTGCTGAAAATAGCCAATCGGTATGGTGTGACAGCACGCGAGGTGCGTCGTTGGAACGGACTTCGTTCGAATCGGGTGGCGCAGGGACGACGTCTGAAGTTGTATGTAGACAATGGCGGGGTTGCCTTCAACCCGAAAAAAGCGAAAACTGCAGTTTCTTCAAATAATAAGGAGGAAGAATCGACTTACGTCGTACAATCCGGTGATTCGCTCTATTCGATTGCCCGGAAATATCCCGGAGTTTCGATTCGCGATTTGCAGGCAGCGAATGGGTTGACCGGTTCGCAAATTCATCCAGGGCAGATTTTGAAGATCCCCGAAGTGTAAAAAATCCGATGCCGAGCCATCTTGAATGGGTTGCCGCCCCGTTTAATTTTCCTGCCGACCTATTTTCCGTTTCCTGGGGTGTATTTTTTCTGCAACTTTCGGGAAATATATGTAAATATTCAGTACATTTGCCTACTGACTTGTTTTAAACTACAAAAGGATGTGTACTATGGGCGACGCGAATGATACAAAAAACACAGCGGATCAGTTACCTATGCCGGAGGAAAAAACTGTACTTTCTCCCGATGAGCAGATGATACAGGATGGTTTCCATGCCTTGCTGCAGGATTACCTGAATTCGAATCATCGCAGAAAGGTGGAGCGCATTACCAAGGCATTCACCTTTGCGAACCAAGCGCATGCGGGGGTAAAGCGTCGCTCGGGCGAACCTTACATCATGCATCCGATAGCCGTGGCGCGTATTGTCTGTCGGGAGATGGGATTGGGTTCTACCTCCATCTGTTCGGCGCTGTTGCACGACGTAGTAGAAGATACGGAATATACGGTTGAGGATATCCGGGACATGTTTGGCGAGAAAATTGCCCAAATCGTAGACGGATTGACGAAGATTTCCGGCGGGATTTTTGGCGAGCAGGCTTCTGCGCAAGCGGAGAACTTTCGGAAGTTGTTGCTCACGATGAGCGACGACATACGGGTTATCCTGATTAAGATTGCAGACCGCCTCCATAACATGCGGACGCTGGGATCGATGTTGCCGGCCAAACAGTTTAAGATTGCGGGAGAGACGCTTTATCTGTATGCCCCGTTGGCGCATCGTCTGGGGCTTTTCTCCATCAAAACGGAATTGGAAGACTTGAGTTTCAAGTATGAGCATCCGCAGGAATATGCCTTCATCAATTTGAAGCTAAAAACAACTGAAAATGTCCGGAAAACGTTGTTCGAACATTTTGCGGCGCCGGTAAACAAGAAGCTGCAAGAGATGGGATTGCATTACGAAATGCAGTCGCGGGTGAAGTCTGTCTATTCCATCTGGAACAAAATGCAAAGCAAAGGCGTCAGCTTTGAGGATATTTATGATATTTATGCCGTCCGCATTATTTTTGATCCTCTGCCGGGAGTGGATGAGAAGAATCAATGTTGGGATATCTATTCGGCTATCACGGATATTTATCGTATCCGCCCGGACCGTATTCGCGACTGGGTAAGCCGTCCGAAAGCAAACGGTTATCAGGCGTTGCACTTGACGGTGATGGGACCTGACGGGCAATGGGTGGAAATCCAGATTCGTAGCCGGCGGATGGACGAAATCGCCGAGAAAGGCTTTGCGGCTCATTGGAAATATAAGGAGCATAACGTGGAGGAGGATACGGAACTTGACAAATGGCTGCAGACGATTACCGAAATACTGGAAAGCCCGGACCCGAACGCACTTGATTTTCTGGATACCATCAAATTGAATCTTTTTTCATCAGAAATATTTGTCTTTACGCCGAAAGGCGATATTAAGACGTTGCCGCAAGGAGCGACGGCGTTGGATTTTGCCTATGCGCTTCATTCGGATATAGGAAATAAATGTATCGGGGCAAAGGTGAACCATCGGTTAGTTCCGCTGAGCCATCCGTTGGCAAGTGGAGATCAGGTGGAGGTGCTG
>CALUTX010000285.1 GCA_944323815.1 uncultured Parabacteroides sp.
GCCACAAAAGAAAGATTGAAACAACTGTTTTCATAAGCCTAACCCTAATGTTTTACAAAGATAGGGATTTTATTTGATTATTAATCGATTTATCGATTACGTTTAATCAAATTCATAAATTCTTCCCGTGTTTTTGCCTGTTGGAAAAAACCGGTAAAATCAGAAGTGGTTGTCAAAGAATTTTGTTTTTCGACCCCTCGCATCTGCATACACATGTGTTGGGCTTCGATAACCACCATTACGCCCAATGGATCGAGCGTTTGTTGGATACAATCTTTTATCTGCATCGTCAACCGCTCTTGTATTTGGAGTCGCCGGGCGAAAATATCCACGACACGCGGAATCTTGCTCAACCCCGTGATATATTTTCGGGGAATATAAGCCACATGAGCCTTCCCGAAAAAGGGCAACATGTGATGTTCGCAAAGCGAAAAGAAATCAATATCTTTTACGATTACCATTTGTTTGTAATCTTCTTCCAGAAACATCGCGCTACGCAATACCGCAGCCGGGTCTTCTCGATAACCTTTCGTCAGAAACTGCATCGCCTTTGCCACGCGCTCGGGCGTTTTCAACAGTCCTTCGCGGTCAACATCCTCTCCCAGCAGCGTAATAATCTCCCGATAGTGCGCTGTCAAAGCCTTGCGGGGCTCCAATAGGTTTGTTTCTTCTTCCATCATTTTATGCTTTCTGTCGGTGTCGGAGCTTTAATTGCGTCGCCAGCCAGCTCCAACGGTAATTTTATTTCTTCTTTTACTATATACATTTCTTTGCCGTAAGCCGGAAAGGCATCCATCAACAGACGTTGCATCCGGTAAGCCTCTTCGTGTGAACGAAAGTCACCGACGCGCAAACGCCAAAAAGGCGCATTATAGGTGACGTATGTCGGGACATCCGGGAAAAGCTCTTTTATCTCTTTTTCCTTTTGAAACGCTTCGTCTTTCGACTTTCTTTGGTTGTTTCCCGAAAACACTTGCGTACGATACCCTTGTATCTTGAGGAAAGCCGTGCTGTCCGTCTTCTCTACGCCTTCGCCATAGAGCCGTTTTCCGACCCTGTTTCGCAAATTTTCGGGTTGGTGCACTATGACGCTGCCTTGTCCGGAACACGCTTCTTGCCAAGCATCAAAGATGGTTTTTGCCGATTCCACGGACTCTGTACTTTCTGTTTGAGCAAACAAAACGCCGCCGCTACACAGGCAGCATAGTAAAAAACAAAATCGTCTCATCCTTATGAATATTCCTATTATTCTGATTTGAAAAGAGCATCATCGGCTCTACTCTTTACTTGAAAGGGGCTGTGTCAGAATGGTATCTTGACACAGCCGCATGAAATTACCCGTATGGGTTAATGAGATGCACCGTTTATTTGTCGAACGCTTCGATAATCGGCAAGAACTTTTCGACAGACAAAGAAGCTCCGCCAATCAAACCGCCATCCACATCCGGTTTGGAGAACAATTCTTTTGCATTGCTTGCGTTGCAGCTTCCGCCATAAAGAATCGTGCAATTGTCGGCAATCTCTTGGCCATATTGAGCGGCCAATGTGGCACGAATATGTGCGTGAATCTCTTCAGCCTGATCAGCAGTAGCTGTTTTTCCCGTACCGATTGCCCAAACCGGTTCGTAAGCCAAAATGATTTTAGCGAAATCTTCTGCTGAAAGGTTGAACAAAGAACCCTTAATTTGCTCGTCTACCACTTCGAAATGCTTGCCTGCTTCCCGTTCTGCCAACACCTCTCCGATGCAGAAAATCGGCGTCAAACCGTTTGCCAATGCCAATTCTACTTTCGTCTTCAAGATTTCTGGGGTCTCGTGATAGTAAGCACGTCTTTCCGAGTGGCCTAAAATCACATATTTAGCGCCGGTTGAAGCGACCATGGCAGCAGATACTTCGCCCGTGTAAGCTCCCTTTTCCTTGTCTGCGCAGTTTTCAGCAGCTACACCGATTTTGTCGGTATCAATAGCGGCTACCACGCTTGCCAAATGTGTAAACGGCGTACCGATGATGACATCACAGTTCGTTGTTTTATTCTTCAACGCGTCGTTCAAGCCCTTTGCTAAAGCAAGGCCTTCGGGAAGAGTCGTATTCATCTTCCAGTTTCCTGCAACAATATTCTTTCTCATAACCTAATAAATTAAATTATACAATATAAATAATTACGCTTCTGCTTTTCGTTTGCGCCTAAAACGCAGATAATCATAAATCCATACGAGCAACAAAGGTACGGCAAAAGGCAATAAGTTGGTTGTTAATGGACATTCTTCTGCTTTTTTTATCTCCTTGCCGGACAAACAACCGTCCAAAACGGGTTGAATATCTCCTTCTCGCGGAAAATCGTTGTAATGCCATTTCGCCATGATGGTTCCTTCTTTCAGCAAGACCAAGCCCGGATTTGAACGGATAATCGTCTTCAACAATACTTCATCTGCCATTAAATAAGGATATTCGGCGCCTGTGTTGTCGCTCCAGAACTCGATAACTTCTTGTGTAGAACCTGTCACGCCATAAAACGGAATCTGATGTTCAAGCGCATAATCATACATGCTGTTGATCTCGTCGATATGTTCGTCGTCCGCCTCTTCCAATTTAGGCGAAATCAACAGTAAAACCGGTTCGGGATTGTGGAGTATATCATCCGTCACCTCGTCTCCCGCTTCGTCATACAAATTGAAATTATCGACCAATGGTTCATATCCTTTCTTTATCAGCTCTGTTTTGGTATCGACAAATGTCCAAGAGCTGTCGTCTGCCGGATAATTGTCCAACGAAAATTCTTTCTGCACACCGTCCTTTTCATAGATGAACGTATAGACATATTCGTCTTCCGGCGCTCCTTCCGGAATCGCCATCAGCTGAGGAATATTCGCCCCAATCTTATAGGGACGGAAATCAATGACCGGCAGATGATTGTAATTGTAGTAGGCAAACCCGATTCCGAACAGATAGGCATACAGCGCCACAAACCAATAGACATGGAACGTGAAACCGGGAAGCATCCGCTGGTTGT
>CALUTX010000286.1 GCA_944323815.1 uncultured Parabacteroides sp.
CAATTATGGAAATGAATGATATAATAAAACCGGAAAACCTCGTCTACGGGAAACCCCGCTTGATGAACGACAATCCCATGCACTACTGTCCCGGTTGCAGTCATGGCGTCATCCATAAGCTGATTGCAGAGGTGGTAGACGAAATGGGCATGGAAGACAAAACCATTGGCATTTCGCCGGTGGGTTGCGCCGTATTTGCTTATAATTACCTTGATATTGATTGGATTGAAGCTGCACACGGACGTGCACCAGCTATTGCTACGGCCGTCAAGCGCCTGAATCCCTCGAAGATGGTTTTCACCTATCAAGGCGACGGCGACTTGGCCGCCATCGGAACGGCCGAAACCATCCATGCTGCCAACCGGGGCGAAAACATCGTCATCATCTTCGTCAACAATGCCATCTACGGCATGACGGGCGGGCAGATGGCTCCCACTACCCTCGAGGGAATGAAGACTTCGACCTGTCCTTACGGACGGAACATCGCGCTGAACGGTTATCCGCTTAAAATCAGCAACCTGTTGGCAGAGCTGGAAGGTACATGCCTCGTTACCCGCCAAAGCGTCGAAACGGCAGCCGCCGTACGCAAGGCAAAGAAGATGCTCCGCAAAGCATTCGAGAACTCGATGGCAGGCAAAGGAACTTCCGTTGTCGAATTCGTTTCGACCTGCGCATCCGGTTGGAAGATGTCTCCCGAAAAGGCAAACCAATGGATGGAGGAACACATGTTCCCATTTTACCCGTTAGGAGATTTAAAGAACAAGGATTAATTAGCACATAAATAGAATGAAACAAGAAATCATCATAGCAGGTTTTGGCGGGCAGGGCGTCCTCTCGATGGGAAAGATACTTGCCTATTCCGGTCTGATGGAAGGGAAAGAGGTCAGTTGGATGCCCTCTTATGGCCCGGAACAACGCGGCGGAACGGCTAACGTCACCGTTATCCTGAGCGACGACCGCATCAGTTCGCCCGTACTGAACGAATATGACATCGCTGTCATTCTCAATCAGCCTTCGATGGACAAATTCGAGAGCAAAGTGAAACCCGGCGGTATTATCCTATACGACGGCTACGGCATCCACACGAAGGTGCAGCGTACCGACGTCAGCGTCTACCGTGTCGACGCAATGGACGCAGCGACGGAGATGAAAAACGAGAAGGCTTTCAACATGCTCATCTTAGGCGGACTGCTGAAAATCGTTCCAATGGTCAAACTCGAGAACGTACTCTTAGGGCTGAAAAAATCCCTTCCCGAACGCCACCACAACCTCATCCCGATGAACGAAGCCGCCATCAAACACGGTATGGAAATCGTGATGAAAGAACAGTGAGTAATTAGGGACATTCATTATTAAATAGTCGTCCCTTAAAAAATATATGTCAGCGAGACACTCTATTGGAAAAATATCTCGCTGACATATATTTTTTAAGGGACGACTATTTATTCATTGTCTGATAATTTATAAGGTGTTTGTATTTCTTTCTTGTAGAGCATGATGTTGGTGTATCTTACATTGACAATTGTCAATTTCCCAGTATTAAGACCTCATTGTCCTTAAAACTCTCATAGCTGGAAACGATGACTTTTTCTCCGGCCTCCAGTCCCTCCAAAACCTCATAATACTGCGGGTTCTGGCGACCAATTTTAATCGGGCGGCGGTAGGCTTTCTTACCCTCTTTGTCGAGTACATAAATCCAGTTGCCTCCGGTACTTTGGAAGAAGGTTCCGCGCGGGATGATGATGCTCTCGGTCGGCTGGCCGAGTTCGAGGTTGATGTAATAGGTCTGCCCGCTACGAATATTATCCGGACGTTTACCGGTAAAGACAAAATCGGTACGGAACTTGCCTTCGCGCACTTCGGGATATACCTTGCGCACCGTCAGCGCGTAGTTGACCCCTTGCCGTTCGAAGGTGGCAGAAAGGCCGGGTTTCACGCGGTCGATGTAGTGTTCGTCAATCATGGCTTCGATTTTGTAATCCGATAGGTCGTTGATCTGCCCGATCATTTGTCCCGGCGAAACGTTCTGCCCCAGCACCACGTCGAGTAACCCCAGTTCACCGTCGATTTGCGAACGGACATTCAAATGTTCCTTACGCTCATGGACAAGGGCGATGTTGCGGCGCATGTTGGCCAGGCTGGTTTCCATCTCTTCCATCTGGATGGTACGCGAAATGGAGTCTTGGCGCAACCGCTCGACAACAAGCGCATATTTCTGGCTTGCCAGGTGGTAATCTTCCTCTGCTTTCAAATAATCTTCTTTCGCAATTAACTCCTCTTCATAGAGTTTCTTCTGTTGCTCATAGGCACGGCGGGAACGGGTCATGTCCACATCCAACTGCGCTTTTTCCAATTGATTATTGAGCTTATCCTGCTCCATTGTCACCTGCGTGTTTCGCAAGAAGTTCTGTTTCTCGGCCAACTGAGCTTCGGCGTCGAGGATTTGCAGGTCAAGACTAGAGTTGGAGAGCCGGACAATCACATCCCCTTTTTTGACCTGTGCGCCCTCTTCAACGACCTTTTCCTGTACGATTCCCCCCTCTTCAGGGCTCAACTGGACAACGGTAATGGGCTGTACTTGCCCGTCGGTACGGACAAAGTCATTGAATTGTTCCCGGGTTACATTCCCGATGTTCAACCCGCGCGCATCCACCTTCAACGTAGAGGCATGGTTCCCAAAAACAACCCATCCTACCAGAATCAGAAAACAAACACCACCGGCGATATAAGGAATATGTTTTTTTTGAATGCCCTTTTTCTTTTCTAACTGTATATCCATAATGCTTTCTATTTAATACGTTTGACTTCTTACTATTTATTTTCCTTCGTTAATCAAAGGTTTTCCTTTGTAATAATCTACTTCACGACATTTGATGAGATAGTTCAGCCGTTTTTGTACCAACGTTGCCCGCGATTCGAGCAATGTGTTGGCACTGGTCTGTACATCAAGCGGACTCATCAATCCCTCTTCATATTTACGAAGCGTTACCTGGTAAGCAAGCTCTT
>CALUTX010000287.1 GCA_944323815.1 uncultured Parabacteroides sp.
CAAAATCAACCTCTTTGTTTTTTTTTTTTTTTTTATAAACAACATATCCCGCTCTTTTAAGCTGAAGAAAAACCAAATTCTCCAACTTATATCCTATCCCATAAGCAAAACCGGTATACAGAAAATTCTTATATGCAAGATCATTCATATAATACTTGGCCGTACCAGCCAAAACGTCCTTTCCCTTCACATCATATCTCTCACACCGATGTATCAGGAAAGAATCCTCTATATATCCAATATAAGCAGAAACGGCATCGTAACTCGTTTTCCTGTTCTTCCCTTTAAAATAGTTCACAATACCGCTGACAGAGACAAGATTCGAAGCATTATTTACTAAAAAAGAGAAAATATCATCCAATAACTTCGGGTCACGAATCTGATGCCTCTGGATAATATCTTTTAACAGGACGGAATCCCGAACCGAAGCCATATAATTTTGCCGGATTTCCAACTTATCAGGCAAAGAAAACAACTCCGGAAGACCTCCTGTATTCAGATAAGCTCCATAACTTTCCCTGCCAAGCTCCAAATTTTCGACTTCCAGATACTCCATATAACTTAACGGATATATTATAAATTCAACATACCTGCCAGACAAAAGCGTTGCCAGTTCTCCAGACAATAATTTGGAGTTAGAACCACTGATAAACAATTCATATTCGGAAACGTAATCTTGCGAATAGGAATTCACTGCTTTTTCCCAATCCGCGATAAGCTGTATTTCATCAATGAAAATATAAATCCGTCCGGATGGGTGTAACTCTTTTTTATACAGATTCACCAAATCTTCCAAGTCCTTATACGTCTTCAAAAACTCGAAAGCGGTAAGTTCTCTGTTAATCATTAATGTGTTCTTTGGATCTACGCCATTATCCACCAAATATTTAAGCAATTGTCTCATAAGATAACTCTTTCCTGTCCGGCGTTGCCCAATCAATACTTTCACCAAACGATTGCCGACATAATCTTCTATCTTATTCGTATATTCCGGCCTTGCAAATCCGAAGTCAATGGCATTCAGCCCCCAAATATTATACCTGCTAAGGATATTCAATCTTTCGTCCATACCCAATCTTTTTTACAAAGATACAAAAAGATTCGTTTATAACCAAAAAACCATACAAAACAAATATCTTTTTCGACTATAACCGGAAAACGCCCTTCTTACTTTATAAAAAATTGTTACACGGAAGGTAAACCTTAATAACCGGAAAGTAGACGGATTTTACCGGATAGTAAATTTAATGTCGCCAACCATCCATTCTTTCTAAGAATAGCGTTACCTTTGTAGAAATAATCAGAACAAACAATCGTTTTTATGTCCGAAGAATGGTTTCCTTTGGTAAACGAAGCAGGAGATACAATCGGGAAAGCGACCCGTAAGGCATGTCATAGCGGAAGCAAATGGCTGCATCCGGTCGTACACCTGCACATCTTCAACCAAGCAGGTGAACTTTACTTGCAAAAGCGGTCGATGACGAAAGACATCCAGCCCGGCAAATGGGATACGGCCGTCGGCGGACATGTCGATTATGGCGAGCAGGTCGAAGAGGCGCTTCGGCGCGAGGCACGGGAGGAATTGGGTATCGAGGATTTCACTTATCAACCCATCACGCGCTACGTCTTCGAATCGGCCATCGAACGGGAATTGGTACATGCTTTCCAAACCGTTTACGATGGGCCTTTCACGCCCGACCCGGCGGAACTGGACGAGGGACGTTTCTGGTCGCAAGACGAGATTGTCCGGCAACTGGGACAAGGCATCTTTACCCCCAATTTCGAACAAGAATACAAACGATTATTCATGAAACAAAATAGATAGCATCATGGCAAAAGAATTAGAACTCAAGTACGGCTGTAATCCGAACCAGAAGCCGTCGCGCATTTTCATGCAGCAGGGTGAATTACCCATCGAAGTGTTGAACGGCCGTCCGGGATACATCAATTTCTTGGATGCATTCAACAGCTGGCAGTTGGTCAAAGAGATGAAAGAGGCTACGGGACTGCCCTCGGCCGCTTCGTTCAAGCATGTCAGCCCGGCAGGTGCCGCTGTCGGTATCGAAATGAGCGAGACGCTGAAGAAGATTTACTTCGTGGACGACCTGCCGCTCACGCCGATGGCAACGGCTTACGCACGTGCTCGTGGCGCCGACCGGATGTCTTCTTACGGTGACTTTATCGCCTTGAGTGATACGTGTGACGAGGCAACCGCCCGGTTGATCCACCGCGAAGTGTCTGACGGTGTCATTGCTCCCGACTACACGCCGGAAGCATTGGAAATCCTGAAGAGCAAACGGAAAGGAACGTATAATATCATCCGTATCGACCCGGCTTACCGCCCGGCTCCGATTGAGCACAAGGATGTCTTCGGTGTCACCTTCGAACAGGGACGCAACGAAATCAAGTTGGACGAGAGCCTGCTGGCCAACATCCCAACGCAGAACAAGCACTTCCCCGACGAAGCCAAACGCGACCTGATTATCGCCCTCATCACATTGAAATATACGCAGAGCAACTCGGTTTGCTATGTGAAAGACGGGCAGGCCATCGGTATCGGTGCCGGACAGCAAAGCCGCATCCACTGTACCCGTTTGGCCGGTAACAAGGCGGACATTTGGTATCTGCGCCAGCATCCGAAAGTGATGAGTCTGCCTTGGATCGAGAAGATTCGCCGCGCCGACCGCGACAACACCATCGATGTCTACATCAGCGACGACCATGACGACGTGCTGGCAGACGGCGTATGGCAACAATTCTTCACCCAAAAGCCGGAAGTCTTGACACGCGAAGAGAAACGGGCTTGGCTGGACACACTGAAAGGAGTTTCCTTAGGATCGGATGCCTTCTTCCCCTTCGGCGACAACATCGAGCGGGCACACAAGAGTGGTGTGGAATACATCGCACAGGCTGGCGGCTCCGTGCGTGACGACAACGTGATCGAGACGTGCGACAAGTACGGCATCGCGATGGCCTTCACCGGCGTGCGCCTGTTC
>CALUTX010000288.1 GCA_944323815.1 uncultured Parabacteroides sp.
AGGTCTGAAACAATCCGCCAAACCAATACAGCCAAAGCATATTGAAAAGGATGTGCAGGAAATCGAAATGGGTGAACATGTAAGTCAGCAACGTCCACGGACGCTGCAACAGCAGCCAAGGGGAAGAGGGCACTTGCAGATACTGCAAAAAGGGGAAATCGCCCCAATTGAACAACATCAGCACCACACTCACCAACCGAATCACAATGAAGAGGCCGATATTCAGATAGAGCAACTTCACCAGTACACTCCCCGTATCGAATCGTTGCCTGAGATTAATAAAAAAATCGCCCATGATTCAAATCATTCTTTTTCCAATACCGCACCAAGAAATAGCCGAAGACCATGCCGCCCAAGTGGGCAAAATGCGCTACCGAATCTCCGCCATAGTTGGCCACGCCCATGAACAGCTCTGCCAACCCGTAGAAAATAACAAAATATTTCGCCTTAATCGGGATGGGAATAAACATCAAATAAAGCGGCACATTCGGAAACAGCATCGCAAATGCCAGCAGGATGCCGAACACGGAACCGGATGCCCCAATCGTAATCAGATAATTCAACGACGAGTCGAACGCGATTTGCTGTCCGATGGTAATCCCGTTCGCGGCAGCGACGGAATGGACGGAATAGAGCCAAACCAGCTCTTGCACGATGCCGGCGCCAAGCCCCGTCACCATATAAAAAATCAGGAAACGTTTCGACCCCCATACATTCTCCAACACACGTCCGAACATATACACGCCGAACATGTTGAAAAACACATGCGCAAATGAATGCGTATCGTGCATAAACATGTACGTCACAAACTGGAACAGGTAGAAATCCTCTACGCCGGGGAAATGCAGTCCCAGCCACTTCACCAAATCAATCCCCATCTTTGGCAGCACGATACTGGCCAGCCAAACCAATACATTAATAATAATAAGATTTTTCGTTACGACCGGGATACTACTCAAAAATCCCGACTGACTATTCTGATTCATCCTATCTCTGCTAAAATTGAAAGACAAATGTACATAAAAACCTCGAATAACAAACAAGCCCTACAAAAATCAAACCGCCATTTCCCTCCGTTGTACTTTCATTTAGCCTCCATGTAGGCAGATTTCCTCTCAGGGCAAGATTTTTTAACTATCAGATACCGTTCGTTTGAGGGAAGAAAAGAGCTAAATAACCCGTTTTCGGACAAATTATCCCTAAAACATCACCCATCAAGAAAAAAAACATCTTTTTCCTTTGCCGTATGTCAAAATAAAACTACATTTGAACCCGACTTTCACACGAAATAAAACAGATGTTTAATATAGTAACAATCAAATCATCATGAACAAAACAGAATTTATCAATGCAGTAGCGGAGAAATCCGGATTAAGCAAGGTTGATGCAAAGAAAGCAGTAGATGCATTTGTCGAAACAGTGACCAGCGAATTAAAAGCAGGCGGTAAGATTGCTCTTTTGGGCTTCGGTTCCTTCTCCGTAGCAGAGAAATCCGCCCGTAAAGGGGTCAACCCAAGAACCAAAGAGGTATTGGACATTCCGGCACGCAAAGTCGTCAAATTCAAAGCGGGCGCTGAATTGGCAGACATCGTAAAGTAAAAACGATTCGAATGACTAAAAAAGGTCTATTCTATATAAGGAATAGGCTTTTTTTATTTTATGCAAACCCGTACCTTTGCAGGCAAAATCAAAAAGCAACTATAAATTACGAAATATGGGTATCGAACAACAGATTACCGGCTCGGTCATCGCCGGCATCAAAGAGCTATATGGCGCAGAAGTGGACGCCAAGCAGGTTCAACTGCAAAAGACAAAGAAAGAGTTTAAAGGCCATCTGACGCTAGTCGTCTTCCCGTTCCTCCGCCAGTCGAAGAAATCACCGGAACAGACGGCGCAGGAAATCGGCGAATATCTGCTCCAAAACGAGCCTGCCGTTGCCGAATATAACGTCATCAAAGGATTCTTGAACCTGACGATTGCCGGTTCCTGCTGGATTAATTTGCTGAATGCAGTCGACAGCCAACCCGCCTACGGCATCACGCCGGCCACCGAGCAGTCGCCGCTGGTCATGATTGAATATTCATCGCCTAACACCAACAAGCCGCTCCATCTGGGGCACGTCCGCAACAATCTGTTGGGATACAGCTTGGCAGAAATACTGAAGGCCAACGGTTATCGCGTGGTCAAGACCAATATCGTCAACGACCGCGGTATCCATATCTGCAAATCCATGTTGGCATGGCTGAAATGGGGCAACGGCGTAACGCCCGAAACGGCTCATAAGAAAGGCGACCACCTCATCGGTGATTTCTATGTGCTCTTCAGTAACAAGTTGAAAGAAGAAACCGCCGCCCTCGAAGCGCAAGGTATGAGCAAAGAGGAGGCCGAAGCCGCCTCCCCGTTGATGGCCGAGGCGCGCGAGATGTTGCGCAAATGGGAAGCGGGCGACAAAGAGGTGCGTGCCCTTTGGGAAAAGATGAACAGTTGGGTCTATGCCGGTTTCGACGAGACCTACAAGATGATGGGGGTCGATTTCGACAAGATTTATTACGAATCACAAACCTATCTGGTCGGGAAAAGCAAAGTGTTGGAAGGACTTGAAAAGGGCATCTTCTACCGCCGAGAGGACGGTTCCGTCTGGGCCGACCTGACGAAAGAGGGATTGGACGAAAAGCTGTTGCTCCGCTCCGACGGGACTTCGGTCTACATGACGCAAGACATCGGGACAGCCAAGCTGCGTTTCGACGATTATCCCATCAATAAGATGATTTATGTCGTCGGGAACGAGCAAAACTACCATTTCCAAGTGCTTTCTATCTTGCTTGACAAATTAGGATTCGAGTTCGGGAAAGGGCTTGTGCATTTCTCATACGGCATGGTCGAGTTGCCCGAAGGGAAAATGAAAAGCCGCGAAGGGACCGTGGTCGACGCCGACGACCTGATGGAAGAGATGATTAACACCGCACG
>CALUTX010000289.1 GCA_944323815.1 uncultured Parabacteroides sp.
GTTATTTATAATACGGTACTAGTATAATTTGTTCAATAGTCTATTGTTCAATAACAAAAGACAAAGGTAGAACAATTTGACAGGAACACAAAAGAACGGCGGACTTTTCTTGGCCGCCTCGGACATAAACCTATGCACAATGGCGGCTTTTCTCCAATCAGCAGCGTTGATTGTATAATCAGCGTCGCCGTTTATAAAATCACTGACGCTGATTATACAATCGACGTCGCCGATTAAAGAAAAGGTGGAGGGCTACACCAAAAGATGTTCCGGCTATTTGGACTTTTGCCGGCGACGAAGAGAAATCGTACATCTTGATACATTTCTCTCGGAAAATGTGTAAATTTGCCGTTCAAACAAGATGACCGATGAGCGTAGAAATTAAAGAAGTCACGAACAACAAAGAGCTGAAACAGTTCGTTAAGTTCAATCTTGAATTATACAAGGGAAATCCTTACCACGTGCCCGGCTTGATTAGCGAAGAGATGATGACGTTGGACCGGAAACGGAATCCGGCTTTTGAAGTATGTGACGCCATCTACTTTTTAGCCTACAAAAACGGGAAGATTGCAGGACGCATTGCAGGCATCATCAACCGGCCCAGCAATGAGGTCTGGAAACAGAAACGCGCCCGCTTCGGGTTTGTCGATTTCATCGACGACGAGGAGGTGGTTGATGCGTTGTTTGCCGCCGTCGAAAAATGGGCGAAAGAGAAAGGGATGACCGAGATGCACGGCCCGCTGGGCTTCACCGACATGGACCACGAAGGGATGTTGGTCGAAGGATTTGACCAGCTGGGCACCATGGCAACGATATATAACTATCCCTACTACCCAAAGCATCTGGAGCGCCTGGGCTACATCAAAGACCAAGACTGGCACGAGTTTAAGATTTACATTCCGGACGGTGTCCCCGACAAGCACCTGCGTATCGGCGAAATCGTGAAAAAGAAATATGGGCTGAAGGTCATGAAATTCAAGAACGCCAAAGAGGTCATGCCCTATGCCAAACCCATCTTCCATACGCTAAATGCCGCTTTTGCCCCGTTATACGGATTTGCTCCGCTGACGGAAAAACAAATCGACTATTACGTGAATATGTACATACCGATGCTCCGGTTCGATTTGGTCACGGCCATTATCAAGGAGGATGACAATTCGGTCGTGGGGTTCGGCATTTCCTTGCCCAGTTTGTCGAAAGCATTGCAGAAAGCCAAAGGACGTCTGTTCCCGTTCGGGTGGATTCATCTGCTGAAAGCATTGAAAAGCAAACCAAAGGTGGTAGACCTGTATCTGACGGGCGTCGTGCCGGAATATCAAAGCAAAGGGGTAAACGCTTTATTGTTTAACGACCTGATTCCGATCTACCGGCGTATCGGCGCAGTCTATGCCGAGAGCAACCCGGAGTTGGAAACCAACAGCGCGGTACAGGCACAATGGGACTATTTCAAACGCGAGCACCACAAAACGCGCCGAGCATACCTCAAAGCAATTGACAATTGACAATTAAAATTATGGTTGCATACGGAGAAGATGATATTAAAACACTCGACTGGATGGAGCACATCCGTCGCCGCCCGGGTATGTACATCGGGAAACTGGGCGACGGAAGCTATGCAGACGACGGTATCTATGTCCTGCTGAAAGAGGTTTTGGACAATTCCATCGACGAATACATGATGGGATTCGGGAAAACCATCGAAATCACAGTCGAAAACAACACCGTTTCGGTACGGGACTATGGGCGAGGCATTCCTTTGGGAAAAGTGGTCGACGTGTCAAGCAAAATGAACACAGGCGCGAAATACGACAGCAAAGCGTTCAAGAAATCAGTCGGGTTAAATGGTGTCGGCATCAAGGCGGTCAATGCGTTAAGCAGTTATTTTATGATTGCCAGTTGCCGCGACGGCGAATGCAAACAGGTCGAATACAGCAAAGCCATCATCACCAAAGAGGCGCCCGTCACACCGACAGACGAACCTAACGGCACCTTGACCCGCTTCACGCCGGACCCGGAGATTTTCAACGATTATCAGTATAAAGAGGAATACATCGAAAGTCTGTTGAAGAACTATGTATTCCTAAACTCGGGACTGACCATTCTCTACAATGGCGTCAAATTCCATTCCCGAAACGGGCTGGTCGATTTGCTGAACGAAAACATGACAACCGAACCGCTCTACCCCATCATCCATCTGAAAGGGGAAGACATCGAAGTGGTTATCACCCACAGCAATCAATACGGGGAAGAATATTATTCCTTTGTCAACGGACAATACACGACGCAAGGCGGCACGCACCTTTCAGCTTTCAAGGAAGCTTTGGGGCGGGTCATCAAGGAATACAGCAACAAGAATTTCGAGTACTCGGATATTCGGGCGGGTATTGTAGCCGCCATCAGCATCAAGGTAGAGGAGCCTGTGTTTGAAAGTCAGACCAAGACCAAATTGGGATCAAAAGATATGGGGCCGGATGGACCTTCCGTCAATAAATTCATCAGCGATTTCATCAAGAAAGAGCTTGATAATTATTTACACAAAAACCCGAATACGGCCGACGCCCTTCTCCGCAAAATACAAGAATCGGAGAAAGAACGCAAAGCCATCGCTGGCGTAACCAAACTGGCACGTGAGCGGGCGAAGAAGGCGAACCTGCACAACCGTAAGCTGCGCGACTGCCGCATTCATCTGAACGATGCCAAAGGCGAAAACCAAGAAGAAAGCAGCATCTTCATCACGGAGGGTGATTCGGCAAGCGGCTCCATCACCAAAAGCCGGGATCCGAACCTACAAGCCGTATTCAGTCTGCGAGGCAAACCGCTCAACAGCTACGGCCTGACGAAGAAGATTGTCTATGAGAACGAGGAATTCAACCTGCTTCAAGCGGCTTTGAACATTGAAGACGGCTTGGACGGACTACGCTATAACAAGGTCATCATCGCGATAGATGCGGATGTGG
>CALUTX010000290.1 GCA_944323815.1 uncultured Parabacteroides sp.
AATCGCCAAGCGTTGAACAACCCGTAGCGCAAAAGGCCGCGCCACCGATTCCGCGTCATCTTGTGGGGAATCATCCCCGCTATGATTTCTGCAAGTACTTTGTTCATGAAATGTTACTCCTTACTATTTTCACCATTCAACGTCGCTTCTATCTCTGCAATGGTGGGAATTGTACCCTCTACTTTTTCAGGATAAAATTTCCCCAGTTCATATTCGGATATGCCCAAGGGCTGGCTGCTCGATTCCAACGCATATTGAGCAAGCGTATTATCTTTACTTTTACAAATAAGCAAACCGATGGTCGGATTGTCTTTTCCTTCTTCCCGTAAGATATGGTTGACAGCCGTTACATAAGTGCCTAACTGGCCGATGTCGCGAGAATCAAATTTTTCAATCTTTACCTCTATCACTACATAACAACGTAGTTTTAAGTTGTAAAAGAGCAAGTCAATGAAATTCTCCACCTCACCTATTTGCAACCGATATTCCTTGCCGACGTATGCAAAACCAGTCCCCAATTCGATGAGGAACTTTGAAATATTGGCAAGTAAAGCATCTTTCAGCCTCTTCTCGTTGTATGTCCCGGTTATCCTTGCAAAAGCAAAACTGTATGGATCTTTTGTTATCTCCTGTGCAAGACCGCTTTCAGGTGCAGGCAAATTTCTCTCAAAATTGGTCAGTGCTTTGCCTTGACGTTCATATAAATCGGTATCAATCAAGTTAAGAAGCACAGCCCTGCTCCAACCATTTTCAATCGTTTGCCCCACATAAAACAGTGCTTTGTCAATGTCCCCCTTTACCTTATCCATGATCACACAATGATGCCCCCACGGAATTTCAAATATTCCCGTAAGTTGTTGGACAGGGACAGATTCTGCCGGGTTATTTTTTCCAACAGGTTGTTGGAAAATTGCAGCAATTGAACTATAAAGAAGATAGAATTTCTTGCAATAATAAATATTACTTTTAGACAAACCTTGTATGCCCGGCAATTCATTGCGCAGATCCTTACTCAACTGGGTAATGACACTTTCTCCCCAACGCTTCTCCACGTTCATCTCAACAATGTCACGACCGAGCATCCAGTTGTATTTTAACTGCTCTGTATTAATCTTTATAGAGGCCTTTATCTGGCTGTTTTTATAACGCAAAGCAAGCTCTTTCACCCATTTTTTGTAGGCTTGATCGATGATACTTATTGATTGACTCATAACCGTTTCTGTTGATTAACGTTCAAACCCCGACTTTTCCGGCAGGATGTGTTCGAATGCGTTCCGGATATTTTCCATCACCTGCGCGTAGTGGCGGATATGCACGTTGTCGTTCAGGCAAATCAGCGAATAGGACTGCTCATAAATCGCCCGGACGGCCTGTCGCGAGCGAATCATGAGCGGGAACATCTTGGTGTCTTTATACGTGTTATACGGCTCAAAATTGCCCCGGCAGATTTGCCACGTGCGGAACAGCTCCGGCGTATAGTCGTTCAGAGCGCGGAAACGGTTGACCGACGTTTCGGTCAGCTCCTTCCCGGCGACGGCCCAGACCTCTTCGAAGGTGCTCTTCAGGAAGGGCTGTGCGTTGTGGGGCGTCCGAAGCGTGATAAATTTGCCGTAAGGCCGCAGCAGGTAGTTCCAACGGGCTCTCGAACCGTAGCTCGGATCGAACCATTTGTCGTGGAAGCGTGCCATCACCTCTTTTTTGTCGAAATGGCGATTGATGATAGTCAGGTTGTTTTTAATCCTTCGGTACCATTGCGACCACGAGGGGTTGTAGAGGAACGTGGCGATGTCACACGGCAAACCGTTTCGGAAGAAGCGTTCCGGCGCGGTGGCGTTGATGAGATAGAAATCGTCGTTGAAGTAGACAAAATGCTCCGCCAGGTCGGGGATTTTATGCAGGTAGCGTTCAATCACCACCGAGTTATACGTGGGCAAGAACTGCTCCGGGATATACTCTTTGTGATTCACCAAATGAATTTTCGGGTTGGTTTCGTCGAGCCACTCGGGTTTCTGTCCGCTGGTGACGAAATGAATCTTGCGCACCCACGGAGCAAACTTCTCCAC
This sequence comes from uncultured Parabacteroides sp., assembly GCA_944323815.1. Taxonomy (GTDB): domain Bacteria; phylum Bacteroidota; class Bacteroidia; order Bacteroidales; family Tannerellaceae; genus Parabacteroides. Next base: position 2,064 of record CALUTX010000290.1, read on the forward strand.
CCCCCGGAACCAATATTTCAAGAAACCGTAATCGCGGAAACGGGCCTTCGAAACCCCGTTTTTCGTATTCGCCCGATTGCCGGAATACTTTGCGAAATCCGCTTGCCACGCAGGGTCGTCCATGTCCACCCACGTGATTACAAAATCTATATCCATCTTTATGTGAGTTCCTTTACTATTATTTTATACATTCAACTTTTCGGCATGTTTGAAGCGGTTGTGCGTCCACAAATAGAGCTCCGGCTGGCGTCGGATGGTCTGCTCCAAATGCTGGAAATAGAGCGCCGTCAGCTCAAAATCGGGCAGCGATTGCGGCTGGTCGTGCATCCGGACAAATTCGGCCTCGTAATAGCCCCGCTTCACCCGCCTGACGTCGAGATACCACGCGTCGAAACCGTAATGTTTCGTGAGCTTTTCCGTCCCGGTCAGCACCGGTGTCCAGTGGTTCAGGAAGGGCAAAAAATGGCGTGCCTCGCTCTTCTTCGGCGATTGGTCGGCGATATATCCGGTTACGCTGAGCACATGACGGCTCACCAAGTCGTTGATGTAACGCGCCGTCTTTCGCATCTCCACGCAGCGGGAGCCCATCCGTTCGCGGTTGCGCAAGAGCAGCCGATCCATGTGCTCGTTGCGCAATTTATGATAAATCTGGGCGCCCGTCATGCTCTTTTCCAGACACAAGGGCATGGAGGCGACCCACTCCCAATTGCCGTAATGACCCAGATAAATCGTCTGGGAATGCCCTTCCCTGAGGCGGGCGTTCACCCCCTCGGCGTTTATGAACTTCATCCTCCGGCTGATTTCTTCCGCCGAGATGGTCGTCATCTTCGCGCTCTCGAAGACCATATCCACAAAAAAGCGGTAGAACTGTTTTTCTATCCGCT
>CALUTX010000291.1 GCA_944323815.1 uncultured Parabacteroides sp.
GGCACGAAATAGGCCGGACGAATCAGCGACTGCCAGTTGAAAGTATCCGGTTCCTCGATGTGCGGCAAGAGATCTTTGATGTAAAGAATCCCTTTGATATCGTCTTCCGACTCCTCGTACACAGGGATGCGCGAATAGCCCGACTTGACGACGAAGTCAATCACGTCACGAAACGGTGTTTCGACATCCAAGTCTTCAATATCCAAACGCGGCGTCATGATTTCGTTGGCCGTCTTGTTGTAAAACTTGATGATTTCGGAAAGCATTACCTTCTCTTCGGGCGATTCCGTCGCCGTCCGCTCCAGCGCTTTCGAAAGCTCGTCGACCGAGAGGTCGGATTTCCGCCTGCGCAAAAGCTCCGATTTCAGATTGGCGTACGGTATCAGGAATTTGGAAAAAGGATGCAGCAAACGCCCTACCAGATTCAACGCCCACACATGGCGGCGCAGAAAACGCACCGGGTCTTTTTGCGCCAACGAGATAGGCCCAACGTCGCCCAACAAAAGCAATACCGCAACTAATACGATTGTTTCCAGCACAATCATCCACCCCGGCTCTATCGAAGCAAAGTCGGGTAATGAAACAACTCCGTAGGCACAAAGCAAAATAAACGCTACCACAGCAAACCGATTGGCCAACCAGACGGAAGCAAGCAGCTGTTCCGTATGCTCCAACAGGTGCTGGAGCGAAAAGGCGGATGGAGTCTTTTCAGAGGGTATATCGTTCACGTTTTCCGGCGACAAAGCGTAAAATGCCGCCTCCGACGCCGATAAAAAGCCTATCACTAACAGTAAAACAACGGCAAGGGCCAAAGCAATCACAGGGTCTACTGCCAATCCCTGCTGAGCCGCCAGTTCAGGCAAGCCCGATATAAAATAGTCTGAGTCCAAGTGAGATGGGTTTTAGTTAGACATATCGTTAGAACGGAAGGTCGTCAAAGCTGTTATCTCCTCCCGCCTGCGTTCCTGTTTGTGGGGCTGCCGGCTGCTGGAACCCGGGCGCTGCGGCAAAAGGCTGTTGAGCCGTACCCGAAGCCGCCGTGTTTTGCGTCTGCGCCGGCTGCTGGCCCGTCCCGGAAGAGGTACCGGAACCAATGCTGAAAAACTCGATGCGGTCGGCATGCACCTCCGTAATGTAATGCTTCGTACCGCTTGCATCGTCATAGTTGCGCGTGCGCAATTTTCCTTCGACAAACACGCCGGATCCTTTCTTCACCCAACGTTCCACGAAAGGCACCTGCTCCCGGCGAACCACGATGTTATGCCACTCCGTCCGCTCGGGGACCGTCGTCCCATTCGCCAAGGTGTATCCTCTTTCGGATGTCGCCAACGGGAAGTTGGCCACCGCAGAGCCGCTGTCAAAATAACGCACGTCGGGGTCGCGCCCGACAAAACCAATCAATAATACTTTATTCAAAGACATAATCTCTTTCTTTTCATAATGATTTCACAAAGGTATACAAAAAAACGAATAATCATAAACAAGCCAAAAAAACTCCACAAAGATTTTAGCGGAAAAGTCATTCGACAATATTGACAACGCCCGTATGCTCCAGACAAAACCGACTCCGGTTCCAGTGAAAGGGGACAGACTCCGGATTGGTACGGATGACATTGTCTTTAAAGAGCAGACCGTCTACCGACTTCACATACAGCACGGGGACATCGGCGAGCTCGAAGAGGTTATTGACAATCCGGATGGAATAGGGTCGCCAGCAATGAAAACAACGGACTTGCTTCCGGAGCTCTTTCACCACAGGCGATATGCTGATCACAGCGTTTGACTCCATGTACAAACTGGTCAACGCCTGAATGAACTTGTTATCGCTAATCAAAACATCCCGGCACGCTCCGCTTTCGTACCAATAAGAGCAATCCCCGCTGATCAAGATCGCGGAACCTGAAACATGATCAAAAACATTCGAGCGGACCACTACTTTTCTCGGTGTCGTAAACAAAGCTCCGCGCGCACGGTTGTCACGCACCACATTATTCACAAAATACACTTCAGGTGTCCAAGTCAGGTTCTCCATGCTGCATGTCCCGGCGCCATCCACTTGTCTGGGAAGCGTATTTTCAAAGGCAATCTTGAACGAACGCATTCCGGCAGCCGGTGCCGACTCGTCTAAAGGTTCTATGCGTGCAATCCGGTTCGGTACGCCTATGGGCTCTGAGGTTACTTTTGAAACAAACTGAACCGTGTCTCCCGCAAAACCCCAATCGAAACCATACGTCTGTTCGTACATGAACTTTCCGACTACCGTATGGTCATCTACGCGCTCCTGCACATCCAAATAAATGCCATGTACATTGATGGCGTCGTCGCCCATGTGCTCGTAGAATCCATTTGCCGAAACGATTTTTCCCCGACAATGCGAGAAATGGGTCGCATCCACGATGGTAGTTATGTAACGCGAAGAATCCGTCGGATTGAAACAAACTTTCAGCCCATCCAACCGCACATTTTCACAGACTTGAGCCAGCACACCCATGCCTTCAGCATAGTGAATCCGGATGTTTTTCAAGGTTGTATTCATGTCGTTGTGCAAGAATATACCCGGAGCCGGACGATCCCATGTCCGCAGCAACAAGACCAGTCCCGGCCTCAACCGCTTGTCGTTCCAATGAGGAGCCCGGACTACCCGCTCCCCAAGCGGAAGCAAAGAACGATTCGGGAAATCCACGTCACCGATGTTGAAGGCTACGCGCTTCGTCTGCGGGTCGTATGCGGTCGCATAGAAAGGACGTATCGCTTCCTGAAGCTTCGCACGCGACTCGAATATGGAATCGGCCGTCACCCGATAGTCCAAATCCGATAAAACCTTGAACGTGATACCCGCCCCTGCTTCATTTTCCAAAATCTGAATGAGCGGAAAAGAGGTTTCCTGAAAATCGATGCTGAAGTTTTGCAACGTACAATTCTCCGAACGTA
>CALUTX010000292.1 GCA_944323815.1 uncultured Parabacteroides sp.
AAACAACGAACCGCTCCCTGAAGACATCACGTACCCCTGCTGGTTCAAACGGGGAGACGGCTCCACACAGATAAAAGAAGACGTCAGTTATATCTGCAACCGGCAGGAGGCAAACGCCCTTCTCGACCATTTCTGGGAAAGAGGCATCCAAACGGTCATCGTCAATGAGCATTTGCGAGGTGACGTAATCAAATTTTACGGCGTGCAAGGAACCGATTTCTTCTACTGGTCTTACCCGTCGGCTGCACATTCGAAATTCGGCTTGGAAGCGATTAACGGAGAAGCGCAAGGACTTCCGTTTTCAGTCGAACAGCTCAAGCAATATGCCGACAAAGCGTCGCAAACGCTCAACGTCCCCGTCTATGGCGGCGACTGCATCGTGACGGAACAAGGCGAAATGAAACTGATCGACTTCAACGACTGGCCCAGTTTCGCCCCCTGCCGGGAGAAAGCGGCCGAAAGTATCGCCCTTTGCATACTCAACCGAATCAAGCAACACAAATAAAGAACAACTATATGGGAAACGATTACACGGCAACGCTAAAATCTACCGAAACAGAAGAATTCATCGACATCTATTTCTATCGTCCAATCGGGTATTGGTGGGCACGTCTTTTCCGCCGGTTGGGTATTCATCCGAATACCGTTACCATCTTATCCATTCTGCTGGGAATGGCTGCCGGCTATTGTTTTTACTTCAAAGACTTGTACATCAATGTCATCGGGATGTTGTTGCTCATCTGGGCCAACATGTATGACAGCGCAGACGGACAGCTGGCACGCATGACCGGACAGAAAACCGAACTCGGACGTATGCTCGACGGTTTTGCGGGCGACCTTTGGTTCTTCTCCATCTATTTCGCCATCTGTATGCGGCTCAACGACCAATGGGGCATCTGGATTTGGCTGATTGCCGCCTTTGCCGGTTTCATCTGCCATGCCAAACAGTGCCAATTGGCAGACTATTACCGCAACATCCACCTTTTTTTCTTGAAAGGAGAAGCGGGCAGTGAACTGCGTAACTCCCAAAATCTGGAATCTTTCTATCAGACACTCAGCTGGAAGAATGATTTGATTGCCAAAGCGTTCCAGTTTTTCTACATCCGTTACACCCGTTCGCAAGAGCAAATGGCTCCCGCTTTCCAAACGTTCTACAAACAACTCAGTGACGAATCGGGGCATCTCCATGTTCCGCCACATATCCGGGAATCCTTTTTGGAGGGAAGCCGCCCATTGATGAAGTACACGAACATCCTGACCTTCAACACGCGGGCAATCGCGCTCTTCCTCTCTCTCTTCATCGACGAACCGTGGCTCTATTTCGTTTTCGAGATAACCCTCATGTCTTTCCTCTTCTTTTACATGCGCCACAAGCATGAAACCCTCTGCAAGCGTCTGTACAAAGAACTCACATCATCGTCCAACGCATAAAAACATACAACATGGATAAACTACCTATCAAAGGAATCTTATTCGACTTCGGCGGCACGCTTGATACCGACGGAAACCATTGGGGCGAAGTCTTGTGGGACGTCTACCAGCATTTCGACCTGCCTGTCGCCAAAGCAGATTTCCGCGAAGCCTATAAAACAGGGGAACGCACCTTGGCCACCCAGCCGCTTATCCAAGCGAATTTCCACTTCGCCGACGTGCTGCGCACGAAATTCGGCATCCAATTGGATTACTTGATTGCCCACCGCCTGCTTTCGCTTTCCTCCGGGGAAAAAGAGCAATTGGCAGCAAGCATGACCGACTACGCCGACGGGCAGACCCGTGCGATCTTGGCCGAAAGCGCTGCCCTGCTCAGCGAGTTGAAAAAGCAGTATAAACTGGCGCTCGTTTCCAACTTTTATGGAAATATCCGCACGGTTTTGGAAGATGCGTCGCTCCTCCCCTTGTTTGAACAGATCATCGAATCGGCGGTGGTCGGCGTACGCAAGCCCAACCCGGCGATATTCGCTTTGGGTGTCTGTGCGCTCGACCTGCCGGCATCGCAAGTGCTCGTCGTGGGCGACTCTTTCCCGAAAGACATCAAGCCGGCCCACCGTTTGGGCTGTCATCCCATCTGGCTCAAAGGGCGTCAGTGGGAAGCTGAACAACAAGACGAAACCTTGCCCGACGCCGTTGTCCGCCATCTTTCGGAAATCAAAGCTTATTTGTAAGAGATGAAAATCGGTTCCATTGAATTAGGCGAACGTCCCGTCTTCCTCGCTCCGATGGAAGACGTCACAGACCCGGCCTTCCGGCTGATGTGTAAACGGTTCGGGGCAGACATGGTCTATACGGAATTTGTTTCGGCCGACGCGTTGATTCGAAGCGTCAACAAAACGCAGCAGAAGCTGGCCGTTTCGGACGAAGAGCGGCCGGTTGCCATCCAGATTTACGGGCGCGATGTGGCGACAATGGTCGAAGCCGCCCAGTTGTGTGAGGAAGCAAAGCCCGATTTGATCGACCTCAACTTCGGTTGTCCCGTCAAACGGGTGGCAGGCAAAGGGGCCGGAGCCGGTATGCTCCGCAACATTCCGCTTATGCTGGAGATTACGCGCGCCGTAGTAGACGCCGTACATCTTCCGGTCACGGTCAAAACCCGCTTGGGATGGGATGCAGACAACCGGATTATCGTCACGCTCGCCGAGCAGCTGCAAGATTGCGGCATCGCCGCCCTCTCCATTCACGGCCGGACACGGGCGCAGATGTACACAGGCGAGGCGGACTGGACACTCATCGGCGAAGTCAAGCGCAATCCGCGTATGCACATCCCCATCATCGGGAACGGCGACGTCACTTCCGACGAAATCTGCCGCCAACGTTTCGACGAGACCGGTGTCGACGCCGTCATGATTGGTCGGGGCAGCATCGGACGCCCTTGGATCTTCCGCGAAGTGAAGCATTATCTCCGCACGGGCGAACGCTTGCCGGCCGAA
>CALUTX010000293.1 GCA_944323815.1 uncultured Parabacteroides sp.
TCTCAACTTGGGAGGAGCGAAGAAGCAAGGGAAGATTGGCAAACTCTTCGTGATGGGCTGCCTGTCGGAACGTTTCCGGGAGGATTTGGAGCATGAGCTTCCGGAGGTGGACCGCTTTTACGGGAAATTTGATTGGAAGGGATTGTTGGCGGACTTGGGGAAAACCTACCATTCGGAGCTGGCTTCCGAGCGTGTCCTGACTACGCCCACGCATTATGCCTACCTGAAGATTGCCGAAGGATGCAACCGTACCTGTTCTTACTGTGCAATCCCAATTAGTACTGGCCATTATCAGTCGGTACCGATAAAGGCATTGGAAAAGGAGGTTCGCTCGCTGGTCGCGAAGGGAGTCAAGGAATTTCAGGTGATAGCACAAGACTTGACCTACTACGGGTATGACCTCTATCGCCGCTATGCCTTGCCGGAGTTGGTCGAACACCTGGCGGACATTCCGGGCGTGGAGTGGCTTCGGCTGCATTACGGATACCCGGCGCATTTCCCTTACGACCTGCTGCGCGTGATGCGAGAGCGGGAGAATGTCTGCAAGTATATGGACATTGCGTTGCAACACATCAGCGACCCGATGTTGAAGCGGATGCGGCGGAACATCACGAAACAGGAGACCTACGACCTGATTCGGCGGATGCGCGACGAAGTTCCGGGCATTCACCTGCGCACCACGCTGATGGTCGGCCATCCGGGCGAGACCGAGCGCGATTTCGAAGAGCTGGTCGATTTTGTGAAAGAGGTCCGTTTCGAGCGCATGGGAGCGTTTGCTTACAGCCACGAGATGGGGACGTATGCGTATAAACATTACGCAGACGATGTCGACCCCGACGTGAAGCAGGAACGTCTGGACTGCCTGATGCGCCTGCAAGAACGCATTTCTGCGCAAGTGAACGAGGCGAAAATCGGACAGACCTACCGGGTGATTATCGACCGCGAAGAGGAGGATTTCTATGTGGGGCGCACCGAATTCGATTCGCCGGAAGTCGACCCGGAAATATTAATCAGTAAGGAAAATGCGTTAGCCGCCGGGAAATTTTATTTAGTCCGGGTGGAAGATGCGCAAGCCTTTGACCTGTATGGGAAAGTAATCGGATAGAGATAAAAACTGTAAAAAGTTTGTTTGTTACCGGAAAAACCACTAATATAGCTGCCTGATTGGTAAATAGATACAGCATGAAAAATAAAGAACTGATTACAGCATTGGCCGCCCGTTTGGAATGGAGCACCCAGGAGGTGACGGATACGCTTGCGGTTTTGGGTGCTGTGATAAGTTCGCGTCTGGTGGAGGGTGATTGTATCTATTTACAAGGCTTCGGCCAATTTGAGGTGAAGAAAAAGATGGAACGCATTTCTGTTAATCCTGCGAATGGAAAGCGTTACTTGGTTCCTCCCAAATTGGTACCTGTCTTTAAGCCGGGGATGACTGTCAAGAACAAACTCAAATCGTTGGAAGGTGATGAATAATCGGTTAACCATACAAGATTTGGCAGGTTTGCTGGCTGAATATACCGGGAAAGACAAAAAAAATACCGAACGTTTCTTACGGGAATTCATTCAAATTGTCACGGAGGGCGTGTATGCCGATAAACTGGTGAAAGTAAAGGGGCTGGGAACGTTTAAAGTCATTCCGGTCGAGAAACGGGAAAGCATTCACGTCCATACGGGAGAACGGTTTGTCATCCCGGCGCATTATAAGTTTTCATTCCTTCCCGATAAAGAATTGCGCGAGCAGGTCAATCGGCCTTTTTCCATCTTCGAGACGACGGAATTAGAGGATGATGTTGATTTTACCGATGTGCCGGTTACTGCTGAAAACCAACCGGAGATGGGGGATGAACAAGAAGAGGAGTCGGTGGAAGAGGTGCTTCCTGAAGTTTCTCAACCAGTTTCCGATAAACCGGAATCTGCGAAAGAAAAAACGTTACCCGAAGGAACGGCAGAGGTAAAGGAGAAGAAAAAAACGGGATGGATAGGGGGCGTAGTGGCGCTGCTGGTGGCAGGGGTGATTGTTTTTGTTTGCTATTTGATCCCCAGTTTATCGGGAGAGAGGAAAAATACAGAAAAACGATTGTCGGCGGATACCGTCCGAACGGAGGCGCAGGATGCTGCCCGTTCTGCGGTTCAAACAGCTGTTACCGACACTGTGGATATGGAACAGAAAACGGAACAGGCGGGCGATTCCTCTGTCGTTTCTGCCCCAAAAGTAATCGATCAGGTTCAAATCCGCTCCGGGAGCCGTCTGACATTGATTGCATTGAAGTATTACGGCCATAAACTGTTTTGGGTTTATATCTATGAATATAACAAGGCCGTCATCAAAGATCCGAATAACATACCGATAGGAACCGTAATCGACATCCCTGCGCCGGAGATGTATGGCATTGACTGTCACGACCGTGTTTCACTGGAAAAGGCGGCCGTCCGTCAAACCGAGATTCTGGAGGGTGGGGGATGAAAAAAGAGTTGTTCTTGTTAAGTAAAATAAAACAGGATGAATCCGGGCGTGTGTTTAGTATTATTTAACGGCGTAAGTGTAAAAACACGGATTTAACATTTCTAATTTTGTGCAGCAGAAAAAATAGTAACCATATTATATAAATGAAGAAAATCTATGAGTCAGACAGTAGACATTCGTGAGTTGAACGAGCGGATTGAAAGTAAAAGTTCGTTTGTGAACATGATAACGATGGGTATGGACCAAGTAATAGTAGGACAGAAACATTTGGTGGAATCCTTGTTGATTGGCTTACTTTCAGATGGCCATATCTTGTTGGAAGGTGTGCCGGGATTGGCAAAAACACTGGCGATTAAGACACTGGCTTCATTGATCGACGCAAAATACAGCCGTATCCAGTTCACCCCGGATTTGTTGCCTGCGGACGTGATCGGTACGATGATTTATAGTCAGAAAAGC
>CALUTX010000294.1 GCA_944323815.1 uncultured Parabacteroides sp.
AAATGCCTGATAAGAAACGCGGTCGAAAGGAATCTCTTTCAAATCAATGCTGCGTATCGTACTGTTATACATCGTCCGGTAATAGATGACTCGGTTTTTCACGTCCGTCGCAGATGTCCACTGCGTTGCACTCGGAATGTCGGTCGGTTGTTGTCCTTCGGTAAACTCGACGCCAATCGGTATATCGAAATTATTCAAAATCTGAAAACACTCCATGACCGTTTCTTCAGCCGTTTCATATTGAGGAGCTGTCGCCTTATAAAAAGCTGCCCGCACGAAACGCGACGGAGGCGTCACGTCGCCCGGAATCCCCAGAAAACCGGTTCCCGCACCGAACGAAGCAAGCGGCAGTTCCCCCAATTTGCGTGCAGGTGCATTACCGGCATACAGGTTCACGTAGTTATTCAAATTCGTCAGTTGCCAATCGAATCCGGGCGAATTGGTCAATACTCCCAATTCGTTTTCATACCAACGAGCTTTCCCGTCCACAATCTCCAAGACGACCTCGCGCCCGGAAATATCGGCTATCCGCCAATGCACAGTCGAAGCACGCGGGTCGATGCCGACGACATGAATTTCCGCGAACGCCTCTTTCACTTCGTCCACCGTCGCAAAACCGCCCAACATCCACGAGACCAACTGCAAGTCGGGCACGGACGAGGCCCGTTTTGTCGCGTCAAACGTTTCATATTCCCCATAATGCGGGAAGTAAAACAGACCGGCCGAAAGCCCGGCTTCGTTGATACCTTCCGCCACAAACTCTTTCTGTTCGACCGCCAAGCCGACATACCCGTAACGGGCCGTCAGGCGCATTCCGCCCTTTCCATCCGGTGCATAGGCTTCCGATTGATAACCACGCGGAACAATTACATACTGACTGTTCAAATTACTCCCGCCCCACTCGATTGTCCGGGCATAAACCGGACTGCCATCTCGGGCTTTCAACGAGATGCCGGTGCAAGCCCCTGCGTCCTGCAACGGCAAGAGCATCCCGACAACTCCCAAAACAATTCCTATACCATACTTTCTCATACTTACTTTTCTTCTTTTTTTATCGTTAAACCAAATAGAGTGCTCCGCCAAAGAAGCCTCTGTTTGGTAAAAACAACAAACAGGGGGATAATGTTCCCACTTTATTTCCGTCTGTCCCGATTTTCCTCCGGGGTAACGGCTTTTTACCCGCTGCAAATAGGACTATTCGTCCAACTTAAAAGCAAATTTCTGTCAAACTCTTTTTTCTTATACAATTAAGTAGTACGTTTGCACCATGAATTTCGAATTGCAACATACCGACACTCAATCGAATGCAAGGGCGGGACTGATTACCACCGATCACGGTGTAATTGAAACGCCTATTTTTATGCCTGTCGGCACACAAGGAACTGTAAAAGGTGTTCACATGAGCGAGCTGGAGAACGACATCCAAGCACAAATCATCTTAGGAAACACCTATCATCTTTACCTGCGTCCGGGCGTCGAGATACTGGAACAGGCGGGCGGCCTGCACAAATTCAACACATGGAGTCGCCCCATCCTGACCGACAGCGGCGGGTTTCAAGTCTTTTCGCTTGCCGAAAATCGGAAGCTGCACGAAGAAGGGGCGCTTTTCCGTTCGCACATCGACGGTTCGAAGCACCTGTTCACGCCCGAAAAGGTGATGGACTTACAGCGTTCCATCGGTGCGGACATCATCATGGCTTTTGACGAATGTTGTCCCGGTGACGCCGATTATGCGTACGCCCGCCGTTCGCTGCAACTGACGGAACAATGGTTGGACCGCTGCTTTGCTCGCTTCAACGCGACCGAGCCGAAATATGGCTATACGCAAAGCCTCTTCCCCATCGTACAGGGCTGTGTCTATCCCGACCTTCGCCGCGAAGCCGCCGAGCGGGTGGCTGAGAAGGGGGCTGACGGCAACGCTATCGGTGGACTGGCGGTAGGCGAACCGACCGAAAAGATGTACGAAATGATTGAGGTGGTTAACGCCATCTTGCCGAAAGACAAACCGCGTTACCTGATGGGCGTCGGCACTCCGATAAACATTCTGGAAGCCATTGAGCGGGGCGTCGATATGTTCGACTGTATCATGCCGACCCGTAACGGGCGCAACGGGCAACTCTTCACCCGCTTCGGCACCATCAATATGCGCAACAAGAAATGGGAGAACGACTTCTCGCCCATCGACCCGGATGCCCATTGTGCGATCGACACGCGATACAGCAAAGCCTACCTGCACCACCTGATCAAGGCGGGCGAGATGTTGGGATTGCAGTTGGCCTCCATCCACAATTTGGCGTTCTATCTTTGGCTCGTCAAAGAGGCACGCAGGCATATCGTTGCAGGAGATTTCACGACGTGGAAAAGCGGCATGGTCCGCCAATTGTCAAATCGGTTATAAGTAAAAAAAGAGAGGGGACACAGGGAGCATGAAATTCAAGCTGAAACGAATTGATTGGTATATCATCAAGAAGTTTTTGGGAACTTACTTCTTCGCCATCACCTTGATTCTTGCCATTTCGGTGGTGTTCGACATCAATGAGAAAATCGACTATTTCCTAAAGCCGGAAGTGCCGCTGAAAGCTATCGTGTTCGATTATTATGTGAACTTCATTCCCTACTTCGGGAATATGTTCAGTCCGCTGTTCACCTTTATCGCCGTCATCTTCTTCACCTCCAAGTTGGCAGACAATTCGGAGGTCATCGCGATGCTTGCCTGTGGCATGAGCTTCCGGCGGCTGATGCTTCCCTATGCCATTTCGGCTGCAGTCATTGCATTGGGCACGTTTGTGCTCAATTCGTACGTCATTCCGCCAGCCAACAAAACCCGTATCGACTTTCAAAACAAATACATCAAAAACAAAAAGGTTTCTTACATCCGCTCCGCGCAATTGGAAATCGAG
>CALUTX010000295.1 GCA_944323815.1 uncultured Parabacteroides sp.
TGTAGCCCGTGGGGGAATCGAACCCCCCTTTCAAGAATGAAAATCTTGCGTCCTAACCGATAGACGAACGGGCCATTGCATTCAAATCTCTCACTATGAGCTCTCAAAGGATTTCCTCCCTCAATTGCGACTGCAAAGATAGAGCTTCTCTTTAAACTGACAAAATATTTGAAAGGAAAAAGTTACAATTGCTCTTCATTTAACATCTCTTTGGGCTTGTCGGCAGGGAGTAGGTAATTTTGTTGTACCTTTGAGCTGCAATAGATAAAGCATAGAAAAACAATGTTGTGCAAGACACGCGGAATCGTACTCCATACGTTACCTTATAGCGATACATATACTATTATATATATGTATACGGAAATGTTCGGGCGGGTTTCCTATTTGGTGACCCGTAGTCGAGGCAGGCGCTCGTCGGTCTCGAAAGCCCTGTTCATACCGCTTTCGGTGTTAGATATGGAGGTGGAGCATCAGAACAAGCGTGATTTGCACCGTATTCGGGAAACGCGCGCCTGTTTTCCGCAGTCCGACCTGTTTCTCCATCCGTTAAAGAACGCGTTGGCACTTTTCCTCTCAGAAGTCCTTTTTCGTGTGTTGCGGGAGACTGAGCCCGACCCGCCTCTTTTCCGCTATCTCTATGAGTCGATTCGTATGTTGGAAGTGGCCGACAAGGGTGTGGCCAATTTCCACTTGGTGTTCCTGCTCCATTTGTTGCACTACTTGGGGATTCGTCCGAATCGGGATTCCTATGTGGCAGGTAGTTATTTCGACATGTTGAACGGCGTTTTTGTCGACCGCATCCCCCTGCATCGTCACTATTTGAACCCGCAAGAAAGCCTTGTGCTGTCCCGCCTTTTTAAAATGGACTTTGAGAATATGTCCTTGTACACCTTCTCCCGACAAGAACGCGTGTTCATCCTCCGGCGGATATTGGATTATTACCGCCTTCACCTGCCCGATTTCCCGGAAATCAAATCCTTGCCGGTTTTGCAGAGTTTGTTTGATTGAGGTTGCCAAAAAAATTACCCGGCAAGAAACTATTTTTTCCTGCCGGGTAATTTTAAATCCCTGCCGAGAGGGAATTTGATTTACTCAAAGGCTAAAATTTATTTCAATGAATATTTGTTAGTTCGATAAATCCTGTTTATATTGCGGTCGAAATGTAAAAAAATAGCCTATGATATAAATATTTTGTAAGAAGACATATTCGTAAAATATAAAAACGTAAAGTTTGTTTTGAGGGAACTGAAAAAACTTCCACTTATATATTCACACCCGCGAAATATACTTGACGTTCACGCTATGCGTGGACTGTACGGTGTATTTGGGTGTGAAAGGTTGTGGAAGGCCTACGGTTCCTAATGCAGATGTGAGTCCACGTTTTTTTATTGGTCTTCCAATCTTTCCAATAGGGCTCCCGGCGGGCCAGGCCGGTTAGTAATTCTGGGTGGGTTCTATTTCCATGAAAAGGAAACGATTATGCAAAGCTGCAGTTGTGAAACCGAAGGAGTATCGTGAAAAAACATGGCTTCGAACAAACAAGTGTGAATTGAGAACGTCATTCTTTTGTATTCCTTTTGAAACATGTGTTCACTTATTTTGCAGCCGAAAACAAAATGATTTTTATTTTATTTTAATTCAGGAAGAAAAATGAATCAAAAGAAAAAGCAAGTATCCCAGTGGATGGGAGTTCTCTGCCTTTTAGGGGTGATATCCGGAGAACCGCTAATAGCGGCGACTTTGCCGGGTGACGGAAGCATACTTCCGTCAGTTGCTCAGCAAGGAGATTATACCTTGACGGGGTGCGTATTGGATGAGTTTGGCGGGCCTGTGGTCGGTGCGAATGTTGTAATTAAAGGGACAACAATGGGTGTTGTGACGGATATAGATGGAAAGTTTTCCATCCAAGTACCGGCAAACGCTGTTTTGGTGATTTCTTATATTGGTTACAATTCGATGGAAATACCGGTAAATGGGCAGAAGAGTTTGAATGTAACAATGAAAGAAGACGCGGAAGCGTTGGACGAGGTTGTAGTGGTCGGTTACGGTACGCAAGCAAAAGTCAACCTGACAGGAGCTGTCAGCACGATTAACAAAGATGAATTGATTGACCGTCCGGTGACGAACGTTTCTTCTGCTTTACAAGGATTGACTCCAGGTGTGACGGTTACTTCCGGGACAGGACAGCCGGGTAGCGACGGTTCGACCATTCGTGTGCGTGGTGTCGGAACGTTGAATAATGCAGATCCTTATATATTGGTGGATGGAATCGAAACCGGTAACTTTAACTCGATCGACCCGAATGATATCGAATCTATTTCTGTTTTGAAAGATGCCGCTTCGGCTGCTATTTATGGTTCGAAAGCCGCCAACGGTGTCATTTTGGTGACCACTAAACGAGGTAAAGCTGGAAAACCGACAGTTTCTTACAATGGTAATGTAAGTTTTTCCAATGTAACGACATTAATAGACCGTTTGAGTTCGTATGATTATGCTCGTTTGTATAATCAATTATTAACAGCAGACGGATCGTCTCCTCGTTTTACGGACGAAGATTTGCGTCTTTTCCAAGATGGCTCTGACCCGTATAATCATCCGAATACGAAGTGGACTGATTATATATTCCAGACAGGTTTTATGCACAAGCATAATTTAAATGTAAGCGGTGGTTCGGAAGATGTGAAATACATGGCTTCTGCTGGATTCTTAGGCCAGGAGGGTACATTGAAGAATTCAGATCGTCAGCAATTTAATTTGCGTACGAATTTGGATATCAAATTATCCAAAAAGTTTACGATGCGTACCAATATGGCATTTATTCATAATGATTATTCTGAACCGAATGCTTCTTACGGTGGAGGTTCATCGCAGTTTATTTGGCAGGCTAATCGTATCG
>CALUTX010000296.1 GCA_944323815.1 uncultured Parabacteroides sp.
CCGATTTAAGCATCAAGATGGCGCGTGCCGGATACATTCCGTCGCTCAGCCTCACCGCCGGTATCGGCAGTAACAATGCCAACGGAAATGATTTCAGTTTCAGCGAACAAATCAAACAAAATTGGAACAATTCCATCGGATTGACCGTCAGCATTCCAATCTTTGACAAACGACAGACCAAAAGCGCGATCAATAAAGCCAAGCTGCAAAAGCAAACCAGCCAATTGGATCTGTTAGACGAGCAGAAAACGCTTTACAGGACAATCGAAAATCTTTGGCTGAATGCAAACAGCGCACAACAGCAATATGTGGCGGCCAAAGAGAACTTGAAAAGTACGCAAACCAGTTACGAGCTTGTCAACGAACAGTTCAATGTAGGCATGGCCAACACGGTAGAGTTGCTGACAGAGAAAAACAACCTGCTAAGCGCGCAGCAAGCCACGCTTCAGGCCAAATATACGGCCATTTTAAACGCAGAGTTGCTACGTTTCTACCAAGGAGAAGAAATCGACTTATTTTAAAACAGCAGGAAACCGCTAATGAATATATTCACTCTCTTTTTGTTTCGGTCCCTGTCTCGGAGTCATTCCAGCAGGGACCTTTCAAAGGGGAAAAGCTTCATCTTTAATTAGGAAATAAAACGAACGAGAATATGAATAAAAAGAAACTTATCATCGGTATCATCACGTGTATCGTGATTGCAGGTGGCGGTCTTTGGTTCTTTACCGGGAAATCGTCTAAGAACAAAATCCAGCTCGAAACGGCCCAAGCAGGGCGCAGCTCCATCTCTAATACGGTAACGGCAACAGGTACGGTCGAACCTGTCACCGAAGTCGAAGTCGGTACACAGGTATCGGGTATCATCGACAAACTCTATGCCGACTATAACGATGTGGTCAAAGCGGGACAGGTAATCGCCCTCATGGATAAAGTAACATTGGAGGCCGAACTTGCCTCTTCGGAAGCCCAGTTGGAAAGCAGCCGGGTCGAATATGAATATCAACAGAAGAATTATGCTCGCAACAAAGTTTTGTTTGAAAAGAAACTGATCAGCGACTCGGATTATGAAACGGCGACTTACAACTACGAGCGGGCGAAAGCGGCTTACGACCAAAGCCAAGCCTCCATCGTACAAGTGCGGCGTAATCTGGAATATGCGACCATCACCAGCCCCATCAACGGGATTGTTATCAACAAAGCGGTGGAAGAGGGACAGACCGTAGCCGCCGGTTTTGAAACACCGACTCTGTTCACCATTGCCGCCGACCTGACCAAAATGCAAGTCATCGCCGATGTTGACGAGGCTGACATAGGTACCGTCCAAGAGGGGCAACGCGTAACATTCACCGTCGATGCCTACCCGAATGACACCTTCGAAGGGACAGTCACGCAAATCCGTTTAGGCGAAGGCGACAGTGACGACAGCAGCACATCCTCGACGACAGTCGTTACCTACGAGGTGGTGATTTCTGCCGACAACCCGGATTTGAAACTGAAACCACGTCTGACCGCCAACGTAACAATCTATACATTGGAACGTGACAACGCCTTGACCGTGCCGACGAAAGCGCTTCGCTTCGTGCCGGATGCAGAAATGCTGGCGCAAATCGGCTATACGGTCACCAATCCCAATGTTTCCGCACCGAGTGGCAAGCGCGTCATCTGGACAAAGACAGGAATGGAACTGAAACCCAAATTCGTCACGACCGGGTCGACCAGCGGAAACCTAATTGAAATCACGGAAGGGCTAAACGACGGAGAAGAGATTGCCGTCGATTTGGAAGCGATTTCCGCAGCCCCTGTAACAGTCGAGACCGAACGGAGTCCGTTCATGCCGGGCCCTCCGGGAAGCGACAAGAAGAAGAAAGAAGGAGAAAAGTAATCGGTCATGAAAGAGATCATCAGATTAGAGAACATCAGGCGTGATTTCCACGTCGGCGACGAAATCGTCCATGCCTTGCGCGGCGTCTCTTTCACCATCAGCGAAGGGGAGTTCGTTACCATCATGGGAACGTCGGGATCGGGTAAGAGTACACTGCTGAATACTCTGGGGTGCCTGGACACACCGACCAGCGGTGAATATTACCTCGACGGCGTATCGGTCCGCACAATGGGCAAGCGTGCCCGTGCCACCCTGCGTAACCGGAAGATCGGGTTCGTCTTTCAGAACTACAACTTGCTTCCGAAGACGACGGCAGTAGAGAATGTCGAGTTACCTTTGATGTATAACTCCGCTTATAGTGCGGCAGCCCGATACGAAAAAGCGGTCAAGGCACTCATTGCCGTCGGACTGGGCGACCGACTGATGCACAAATCGAACCAGATGTCGGGCGGACAGATGCAACGTGTCGCCATCGCCCGTGCGTTGGTCAACGACCCGGCGGTTATCTTGGCGGACGAAGCAACGGGAAACCTCGACACGCGGACCTCGTTTGAGATCTTGGTCCTCTTCCAAAAGCTGCACGCCGAAGGGCGTACCATCATCTTCGTCACCCACAACCCGGAGATCGCCCAGTACAGCAGCCGGAACATCACGTTGCGCGACGGACACGTCACGGCTGACACGGTGAACACTAACATCCTCAACGCAGCGGAAGCACTCGCCAAGCTGCCCAAAGAGGAAGACTGAGCAATTGACAATTCACAATTGACAATTGATAATTGACAATTAAAAGAACAGAGAAAGATGAATTTAGCGAATTTACTTCGAATAGCCCTTCGGGCACTTGCCAACAACAAGCTTCGCGGCTTCCTGACGATGCTGGGCATCATCATCGGTGTGGCGTCGGTCATCACCATGCTCGCCATCGGACAAGGCTCGAAGAAAAGCATACAGGCACCAATCAGCGAGATGGGCTCCAACATGATCATGA
>CALUTX010000297.1 GCA_944323815.1 uncultured Parabacteroides sp.
CTGCGGCGGTGCGGGTTTCCTTCACGATACCCACCTGACGGGCAGCGTCGGCTTCCGTGCGCTGGGCGGCTGCGGCGAGGAAGGCGGCTTCTTTCGCCTTCAAATCGGCAATCCAAACATCCAAATTCAACGAGGTGCGCTTGGCGGAATCGAAGGCTTCGAGGTCTTGCAGGAGATTGTGCAGCACGCCGCTTTCTTCTGTTTGAGCCAACTTTGTCGGATCACCGTACTTGTCAAACAACGATTTTGCTTCGGCGGCGTAGGCAGCAATTTCCTCATCGGGATGGGCACACATCGCCGTCAGGTAGTTGTTGCTGCCGCGCCAAGAAGCATCGCGTGCGTCATCGGTCGCGGTCGCCGTGGCGGTGGCAGGATTTGTGGCGGATGCTTTCAGCGCATCGTCGAAAGCATCAACTGCGGTGGTAAACTCGTTGACTTTCGTCTCCAATACGGAATCCGTGGCAACCATTACGCTCAATCCACCCGGACGTTCTTCTTCGCCGCCGATGGGCAGGTTCGCCGTTTCAGCTACGACTTGTTTCTGGTAGCCGAACGACTCCTCTGTGCGGAGGCGGGCAATATTCAGTGCAGATAATTGTTTCATATGTTTCAATTTTAAGGATTACACAAAAATTTTCGTTGACAAATATAGTCTTTTTTATTCGTCGGGACAAATTATATGCGGAAAACCAGTCGGCAGTGCCAATCCTGCAGGATTTGTGCCGTCGACTCAGTCGACAGGGCTTCTCCGTCCCGATTCGGGCTGTCGACTGAATCGACAATGCTTCTCCGCGCCGATTGGCGTTGTCGACTGAATCGGCAGGGCTTTTCCTGACGGATTGATGCTGTCGACTGGGTAGACGGCGGTTGTCGAGACGGAGAAGTACCAACGACTTAAAAAATGCTCATTAAAAGAAAGAACCCCACCAACCCGCCCTCATTCTCTTTATAGTCAGTACACGGTAGTAACAATGCGACTTGCGGTTTGAGCTTGTAACAATGCTGAGCATTACAATTCTTTTTGCGCTATGCTCCGCTCCCGCTCCCATTCGCAAGTAGGTTCGACAATTCATTCTCAACTGCCAGAGATGTACTCGCCCTATTCCGGGAACTACCTGAATTTTGTTATATCAACTCTGTCATCCAATTTAACTGTTGGATTTTCACGTCCAATTCTCGCAACTGCTTGGAATATGAATCTATCTGTTTTTGCAAATCAGCTACATTAAGTGTGCGGACGTAACGGATTTCGTTTGCCGAATAACGCTCCAAACTTCCCATTGCCGACTGTGCGACGGAACGAAGTACGGAAATGCGCAGTGCCAGGACATCTTTCTTTGCAATCATCTCCGTAAGGCTGATACCGTCCGACGAGGTTGCCATGTTGGTGCGATTGATTCTAAAAATCAACGTTTCCAAATCATTCAGATTGTTATTCAACTCTTCCATGAGTCCCAGCGGATTTTCCGCCGGCTCCTCGCCTTCTTGAATCCGGGCGTTGTTTTTCAGCCGGACTTCCAGTTGCGATATTCTTTTTTGTAAGTCAGCCCGCAAACTGAGTGCTTCTGCCAATTTCATATTTCGATATGTTTTTAATGTTTGTTGCTCTTGTTCTTTCGGAATCGCATATCCAATCATAAAGAGGGCGGCTTCCAACGAACGCACGTCCTTGAATTTACATTCTGAGAAATTTAAAACCTCTTTTAACAGCCAATTGGCTTTAAGGTTACATTCAATATAGATTTTCCCTTGTTCTTGATAGAGTGAAGAAAATTTGTAATTATCGCTGTTAGGATTCCGATTGACTTTTGGGTTTCGACTTGCTCCATAGGCGAATTTCAGTGTAGGAGGAACACATTCGCACTTTTTTCCCTTGCAATATAGTTTCACCAAATAACACAAAGCGGCTCCCACACGACTATCATAAATAACGAAATCGTCTATATATAAGGAATAAATCTTCGAAAAGCCAGAGGACATAATGATTCCTTCTTCAATAATGTCATCCAAAGAGTCGCAGGTTATAACCTCTTTGGCTCTCATTAAATAATCGACAAGATCGGTTTGTCCCTCAATTTTTTCTTTGTTTTCCTGCAAAACGCCTCCCCATTGCAATATATCATGGCAAACTTTACGGCAAGCATCATTGTCTCTATTCCGAATGCTTTCTTTAAGCCGCTTGGAATAATCTTCCAATGTGTTATTGGTTTCTTCCCAATTATGACCGCCCCATTTATATTTATCACAAGCATCATAAAAAGAGACACATCGCCATTCCTCCTTCTCCTTCTGATTGTAATAAGAATGAGTGAAGTCCGATAATTTATTACGAAACCAACAAATAAACTTGGAAACATGCGTATCGTTCAAGAATTGTCCCTTTGTCATGATAAATGATTTTGTCGCAAATATAGTGTTTTTATTTGTACTATATACCGTGAAAGGGATTATTTGAATTCAATTTCTTTTTCCTTTGTGGAACTGATTGGTATCGGTCGGTTCCTCACACAGCCGGTCGAAGCCGGGTGTGGCGGCAAGATAGAGGTTATCGTAACGTTCGCCCGGCTGCAAGTTCTCCATGCCCTCCCGGATTGCCCTGTCGGTCAGGCTGCTTATCCACAGCCGGACAAAGGGCTTGTGGCAGCTTAGGTAATGGAAGATGTAACGGAAGATTAACTCGCCCTCACGTCCGGCATCGGTAGCGACAATAATCCGGTCGCACTGGTCGAACACCTCCTTAATCACTTTCAACTGCTTCAACACGCCGGGGTCTGCCTTGTACCCTTTCTCGGCTTTCGCCTGACGGGGGATAAGCCGGAAGTCCGCCGGGATTATCGGCAGGCTCTCCCTGCGGAAGTT
>CALUTX010000298.1 GCA_944323815.1 uncultured Parabacteroides sp.
GTCCCACCAAAGCCGATAAATCGGGAGATGAAACCGCCTCCTCCAAATCCGCAACCAGAGCAACCCGCCGGAAAATCCCCCGGCGCCCGATTTTGTGAGAAAGCCAAATCATCACAACAAAACCAAGTACCAGACCGGCCAAAACAGTCAATACGGCCTCTCCCCATCTTTCTGCGCTGACACCTCG
Organism: uncultured Parabacteroides sp.; assembly: GCA_944323815.1. Classification (GTDB taxonomy): domain Bacteria; phylum Bacteroidota; class Bacteroidia; order Bacteroidales; family Tannerellaceae; genus Parabacteroides. Next base: position 188 of record CALUTX010000298.1, read on the forward strand.
AAAATCGAAATTCGTGTTATCCAACAATGCCATGATCAATCCGCCCGTAACCAGCACGATTCCGCCGATTCCCGCGACTCCAAAACCGGGTAAAACGAACAACTCCACCGCAATCAGCATCAGTCCGATGACAAACACCAAAATTTCCCAATTGGCGGCTAAACCGTCCAAATACAAAGGCGCGAAATAGAGCACCGCCGCCACCAAAGCGACCACCGAAGGGAATCCCATCCCCGGTGCCTGCATCTCAAAATAAATGCCCCCGATAATCAATATAATCAGGAAGGATTGAAACACGGGATTCAGTAAAAATCCTTTCACATCGTCCAACCAACTGGGCGTATAGCTGACAAGGCGGTAATCGGAATATCCCAAATAGCGCGTAATAACCTCATCGGGTGATTCGGCTATTCCCTCGCAATAGCCCCACTTCATCGCCTCTTGTGCCGTTAAAGTCAAGACCTTACCCGTATCGACCAAATTCGGAATGCTGACCCGCTCGTCTACCATCGCCTCGGCAATCAGCGGATCCCGTTTCCATTTATAAAGCGTATCGTTCCGTTGAATGACGGTATCTTGCCCGTGTGCCTCGGCAGTAGAACGCATCATCGAACGCATATAGGATTGGTATTTATCCGGCATAGCGGCTCCGGTCTGGTTTACGACTGTCGCAGCCCCGATATTCGCCCCCTTACGCATGTATATCTTTTCACAGGCAATCGAAATCAATGCACCGGCCGACGCCGCATTGTTATCTATAAACACATAGACCGGTATCGGGCTGTACAGAATAGCCGTCCGCATCGAATCGGCCGCATCGACCTGCCCACCGTACGTATTCAGATGAATCAAAACGGCATCAGCTCCCAATGTCTTCGCTTCGGCCAATCCTTTACTCAAATAGATCTGAGTGGTATTGTTAATTTCTTTCTGAATGTCTATTTCATAGACCAACGGACGCGAATCTGCTACAACAGTGCATATTGAGGCTATCATGCCCCATACAAACAGTCCTAAAACTCTTACAAACTTTCCCATTTCGCTATTTATTTCGTTCTCTTTTCTATTAAGTTACGACTTTTATCATTAATATTCATCAATTCTCTTGGATATCCGAATAATAACCGTATATTTGTATGTCGTTCGATTTCGAATGATAATACCCGCAGGGTATTCAACCCTTTAAAAACGTAATATTATGAACGCGTTGCAATTTCAGAAAAATTTATTGAGCATGCAAGAAAACATGATGAATTTTGCCTTAATGCTCACAACTAACCGGGATGACGCCCAAGATTTGATGCAAGATACAACGCTGAAAGTTTTAGACAATCAAGAGAAGTATGTAGACAATATAAATTTCAAAGGATGGGTCTTAACCGTCATGCGTAACATTTTCATCAACAATTACCATCGGATTGTCCGCTCACAAAACTTAATCGATGCAGGAGCCGATCTTTACAACTTAGACATTCCGGTAGATTCCAGCTTCTATTCGCCGGAAGGTGCTTACCAACTCAAAGAAATCAAAAAAGCAATCAACAGTTTGAACAGCGACATCAAAACTCCTTTCGTCCTGTTTTTGGACGGATACAAATACAACGAGATTGCGGAAAAAATGGGGACACCGCTTGGAACCGTCAAAAGTCGTATCTTTTTTGCCCGAAAGCAATTACAGGTACTCTTAAAAGAGTTCCGCCACTGTTAAGCGATACAAAAAAGAGCCTAAATAAACGGGAGCGCCCATCAGACGCTCCCGTTTTATTTTATACTTTTGGCGCAAAATTAAGAATCAGACAATGAGAAGTTTTGCAAGTGACAACAACTCGGGCGTCCATCCCCTGATTATGGATGCCATTGTAAAAGCCAACACCGACCATGCAATTGGCTACGGTGATGACCCTTGGACGGCAGCCGCCACCACTCGAATCAAAGAAATCTTCGGCGAGAACGCCTCCCCCTTTTTTGTATTTAATGGGACGGGAGCCAACTCCGTTGCGCTACAAGCCGTGACCCGTCCATTCAACAGTATATGCTGCGCGGAAACTGCCCATATTTATGTAGACGAATGCGGAGCTCCGGGACGGATGACAGGCTGTGCGCTCGTCCCCATCTCCACCCCCGACGGCAAACTGACACCGGAACTAATCAAACCCCATTTACATAATTTCGGCTTTTGCCATCACTCCCAGCCCAAAGCTGTTTACATTTCGCAGGTTTCTGAGTTAGGAACGGTTTACACCATCGAAGAGGTACGCGCCCTTGCCGACTTGATACACCGCTACGGCATGTACCTGCACATGGACGGAGCCCGACTGGCCAATGCGTGCGCCTATTTAGGCTGTACCATGAAAGAGATAACCGTCGATGCGGGCGTTGACATCCTCAGTTTCGGCGGAACCAAAAACGGCATGATGATGGGCGAAGCGGTCATCTCTTTCCACCCGGAAATCACCGAAAACCTGCAATATTACCGCAAACAATCCGCCCAGCTCGCTTCCAAACTGCGTTATCTTTCTTGCCAGTTCCTTCCCTATCTGGAAAACAACCTCTGGCTCGAAAATGCCCGAAAAGCGAACGAAAGTGCCCGACGCTTAGCCGAGGCGATGCGGCAATATCCACAAATCCACTTCACCCAAAAGGTCGAATCCAACCAGCTCTTTTTCACGC
>CALUTX010000299.1 GCA_944323815.1 uncultured Parabacteroides sp.
CTCTTGAAATACATCCGGGGAATGGCTTCCGAAACGGAAAGCGAGCAGGTGAGAGACTGGCTGGCAGCAGATGCGGAAAACGAGCAGACGCTGTTGCAAATTGCACGTCTTTATTATGCTTGCCAGACACGGGAGCGGATTCTTGCGCGTGACCCTTTGCCTGCCTATCGGAAGGTGCAGAAACGGATAAAGAGACAAGTACGCATCTTGTGGTTGAAGCGGAGTGTGGCTGCGGCGGCCTGTTTTTTGTTGGGGCTTGTCGTTTCGGGAATTTGGCTGGTGAAAGAAGAATCGACACCTGTCCCCAGCCAACTGATAACGGTGAAAGCGAATGCGGGTATGCGGACGCAAGTCTGTCTGCCGGATGGAACACAGGTTTGTCTCAATTCAGGAAGCACGATGACCTATCCGCTTCCGTACGATGAAAAGGAACGTCGGGTACAAATTTCGGGAGAAGCCTATTTGGACGTGGCGCATAATCCGGAACAACCCTTTGTGGTAAGCGTCCGAGACGACCAGATGCGTGTAAAGGTATGGGGTACGGAATTTAACGTTCAGGCTTATGAAGAGGAGGATTGCGTACAAACGACCTTGGTTTCCGGTTCGGTCGAGATTGAAACCTTGCAAAAAGGTATTGTGACAGAGAAAGTCCGTTTGCGGCCGTCGGACAAAGCCGTATATGATATGACTGAAAATAAAGTGACCGTTTCGCAAGTAAATACGGAAAGTGAAACGGCGTGGCGGGAAGGACGGCTTGTTTTTAAAGACACGCCCTTGCCTCAGGTGTTGAACAAATTGTCTCATTTTTATAATGTACGGTTTGAAGTGAAAGACGCAGTTATAGACAGTTATTGTTTTACCGGAACGTTTCAAGACAAACAACTGTCTCAGATACTGGATTATCTCCGGATATCTTCGCAAATCAATTACGAGATCAAGACGTTGCGCACAGACGATAGCCATGGCTTGCAACAACCACTTGTCATATTGAGAAAATAAACAGAGTATGAACTTAAAACAGAATGCCTATGGAATAAAACAGACGAAGAAGAAGGATCTACGTATATAAAAACATTCGGAAATATGTTCCCGCATATTCCCGAATGAAAATTCGTAAGATCGTCGTGAGAGACACAAACGAGTTTATTAATTGAAAAATCGCTACAAAAGTATGGAAAAAGAGTATCATTTTCGATATGGAGGAAGTATAATTTTCTCTATATTACATTCTAAAATTCTAAAAATCATGAAATGGACCTGCCTATTGCTGTTTTTATCAGTAAGTCTGGTGTTCGCTTCACAGTCGTATGCCCAAAAGACCGTGATTTCTTTGAACATGACGAATCGAACAGTTGCCGACGTATTGAATCAAATTGAAGAACAAACCGATTTTCAGTTTTATTATAATAGTAAATTGATCGATACGAACCGGAAAGTTTCTGTTACAGTAAAAGATTCGGATGTATTTACTATTTTGAAGCAAATATTTGAGAATACAGATGTTTCTTATAAGGTGATGGATACGGATGTTATATTGACCGTTGAGAGTGTAGCTGAAACTTTACAGGATAAACGACTGATAACGGGTATAGTAAAAGATCAAAATGGAGAACCTATTATTGGAGCCAATATAGTTGAAAAGGGAACAACGAATGGGACGGTTACGGATATTGACGGGAAATTTTCTATCAATGTCGCATTAGATGCGACATTGACTATATCCTATATAGGATATAGAGCAGTAGAGATAGTAGTCAAGAATCAAGACTCGTATGATATTGTTCTTCATGAAGATTCGGAAGCATTGGATGAGGTAATTGTGATTGGGTATGGGACAACGAAGCGGAAAGATTTTACAGGGTCGGTTAGTTCTGTAAAAATGGAAAATTCACCAATAGCTTTGGCTGCAAATATGAATGCGTTAGAAGCATTAAAAGGGAATGTTACAGGCCTTGATATAGGAGCGACCAACACAGCAGGAGGAACACCAAGTATGCAGATTCGCGGTCAGAATTCGATTTCCGGTTCGAATGATCCTTTGGTGGTTGTTGATGGTGTTATCTTTATGGGTAGCTTGAATGATATAAATCCAAATGATATTGCAACCTATGATGTATTGAAGGATGCAACTTCTGCTGCTGCCTATGGATCGCGTTCTGCTAATGGAGTCATTATGATTACTACAAAAAAAGGAAAACAAGGAAAACCTGTGATAAATTTTAATGTATCAGGAAGCATGCAAACGTGGCAGAGGAAACCTGATATTATGAATGGAGAAGAATGGTTGGATGCAGTATCTGCACGGAATAGTTATACAGATTACAGTTTTTTGACAGCGCAAGAACGTGAGAATTATGAAGCGGGGCATTCTACGGATTGGGTGGACGAGGCAACTCGTACCGGTTGGTTACAAGATTATCAAGTATCTGTTTCTGGAGCTGGTGAAAAAATGAATTATTATTTGTCTGCTTCTTATTCTAGTAATAAAGGGGTCGTTATTGGTGATAATTACGATCGAATGACTGTGTTAGGTAAAGTTTCAACGGATATAACTGATTGGCTTCAAATAGGAGTGGATGCAGCTTATACTTGGTCAGATTATCCGAGTATAAGTGCTGATTTGGGAGGTGCTATGATTCTATCGCCTTATGGAATGAAATATAGAGGTGGTTCAGAAACTCTTTTGGAAAAGTATCCAAATGGACAAAATCATAATGGAAACCCTTTATGGGGTAATCAGTCTGGAACACAAGATAAATTAGATAGGTCTACACTGCTGGGCACTTAGTTCCAGCTGATTTTCAATTGTTTATAATTTAGTTCTTTGACATTTTTGTAATCACAATTG
>CALUTX010000300.1 GCA_944323815.1 uncultured Parabacteroides sp.
TGGCAGACGAAGTAGTAATGCTGGACGTAAAAGAAGGCGTTTCAGAAGGTAAAGCAATGGATATGATGCAAACCGCACAATTGCTGGGTTTTGATACCACAGTTGTAGGTTGCACAAACGATTATGCACAAACAGCCAACTCGGATGTTGTAGTCATCACTTCAGGTATTCCACGTAAGCCGGGTATGACACGCGAAGAATTGATCGGTGTAAACGCAGGCATTGTAAAGAGCGTTGCAGAAAACATCCTGAAATATTCTCCTAACGCAATCTTGGTTGTCATCTCCAACCCGATGGACACGATGACGTATCTGGCATTGAAATCGTTAGGTTTGCCGAAAAACCGCGTAATCGGTATGGGCGGCGCATTGGATAGCTCTCGTTTCAAATATTTCTTGTCGCAAGCACTGGGTTGCAATGCCAACGAAGTAGAAGGCATGGTAATCGGCGGTCACGGCGACACGACGATGATTCCTTTGGCTCGCTTGGCTACTTACAAAGGCCAGCCGGTCAGCACGCTGTTGAGCGCAGAGAAATTGCAGGAAGTCGTTTCTTCTACAATGGTAGGCGGTGCAACGTTGACCAAACTGCTGGGAACTTCTGCATGGTACGCACCGGGAGCAGCTGGAGCATACGTAGTAGAATCCATCATCCACAACCAGAAGAAGATGGTTCCGTGCTCAGTTTATCTGGAAGGCGAATATGGCGAATCAGACATCTGCATCGGTGTTCCGGTTATCTTGGGTAAGAACGGTATCGAAAAGATTGTCGAACTGGATTTGACAGCCGAAGAAAAAGAACTCTTCACCAAGAGTGCAGCAGCCGTACACAAAACAAATGCTGCATTGAAAGAAGTTGGAGCTCTCTAATCCAAAAATCATACACACATTTAACGGGGTTGTCCTTGCAAGGACTGCCCCGTTTTTTATTTAAAAAAGAAGACGCCCATCGTTAAGACAAGCGCCTTCTTTTTCAATTACTTATATTTCCCAAATTATTCCAGTACAATCACTTTGTATTTCGGAACAAGTATCTTCATGATAATCCAGCCGATTAAATAAGCAACGGCACATACACAGAAGATAATGAAATAACCCGCAGGCTTACCCGTGAATCCCATGAATTCCATCTGAACCTCGTCGGCATAAACAAACAAATTACCAGCCGCTTTCTGAAGAATCATCGAACCGACACCGCCAGCCATACCACCGATTCCGGTAATGCTGGCAATCGCCGATTTCGGGAACATGTCGCCGACAGTGGAGAAGATATTAGCCGACCACGACTGGTGCGCCGCGCCTCCGATACCAATCAGAATCACCGGGAACCAAGGCGAAATCGTTCCCAACGGTTGCGCCAGCAGCACGAGCAGCGGGAAAAATGCAAAAATAAGCATCGCCTTCATACGTGCCGCATAGGGATTCATACCGCTACGGTTGATGAAGATGGTCGGCAACTTTCCGCCATAAATGGAGAGCATCGTAACGGCATAAAGCGTGAATATCAACGCCATACCCAGCGGATCCGATGTCTTGATACCGAACTGTGTGTTCAAATACGAAGGCGTCCAGAAGAGGAAGAACCACCACACGCCGTCCGTCATGAACTTACCGACGATAAACGCCCACGTCTGTTTGAAAGTGAAACACTGCCAGAAACCAATCTTCTTCTCATCCTTCTCATCGACCACGACAACATTCTCTTCATGTTTATCCTGCTCGATGTATTCCAACTCCGCCTTGTTCACATAGCGGCTCTTGTCTGGCGTGGTGTACATAAACACCCACAATCCCATCCAGACGAAGCCCAGCGCACCGATGACGATAAACGCCATCTCCCAACCCCATGCTTTCGCCAACACCGGGATGGTCACAGGGGCAATCAACGCACCAATCGAAGCGCCGGCGTTGAAGATGGAAGTCGCATAAGCCCGGTCTTTCTTCGGGAAATACTCCGCCGTCACCTTGATGGCAGCCGGGAAGTTACCCGCCTCACCCAAAGCCAAGATACAGCGCGCGGCCAAGAAGAAATACATGCTCACGGTCGCCAGAATCACGACTACGTCGCCCGTCGCGGCAATCAACTCCGCCGCACTGTGCATCCCGACATAATGTTCCGTCGCGACACCACAGACCGCGTGCAAACAAGCACCCGCCGACCAAACGCCGATAGACCAAAGATACCCCTTCTTCGTACCCATCCAGTCGATAAACCGACCAGCAAACAACATACAAATCGCATAAACAATGGAAAACACGGATGTTATCGTACCGTAGTGAGCTTCATTCCAATGGAACTCAGGCTTGATAAATTCGTCCCACGTCAAAGAGAGTACTTGACGATCCAAATAATTGACCGTCGTCGCAAAGAACAACATCGCACAGATTGTCCATCTGTAATTCGTCATTTTTTCATTTACCTTTTGAAACGCATTCATGATATTCAAAAATTCATTTACTATTTTCAATACGGGGAACAAATATAAGACATTTTTCCATTTCCATACAAGCGTGTGCGCGAAAACATACATTTTTTTGGCAAGTTTCACGCTTTCCCCTCCCGATTCCCATCCGGCAAACAATTGGCCGGCGGGTAGAAAAAATTATATGCAAGTGCAGCCGGACATTCATGCCAGTGGAGAAAACATTTCATGCCAGTGCGCAAAACGTTTCATGCAAAGGGTAAAAAAGACGAGAAAAGGCTGCCAAAACACAGATGTTTCAACAGCCTTTTCAAACAGCTTATTTGTCTACATTAGACATTATATAGATTAATTTGTTATATGACTCATTTTGTGACTGATTCTGAAGTTGTGTAATCCACAAGCGATAAG
>CALUTX010000301.1 GCA_944323815.1 uncultured Parabacteroides sp.
AAACTCAATTTCTTGACGCCGAAGGAGGTCTTTTTCAAAAATATTTCGTAATGTTGCACTCGCTGGTTGACTCTGCCGAGCGTGATGCATAGCTTTTCTGTCAAACGCAGGTTGAGCCGCATGATTTTAATCAGGTTATACAGCTCTTGATACCGGCTGTCCGATTCGGCGTAATGGCTGATGACCCGGTTCAACGTGTTGAAAATGAAATGCGGTGATACGCGATTTCGGATGTTTTCCATCCGAAGGTTGATGATTTTGTTGCGTGTCTCGGCCAAAAGCAATGCCCGTTTCTTTTTCTGGTAGAAATAGATGAATAGGGCCGACAGGAATAGGAGGACGCTGAGCAGAATCCAAATGTAAACGCTCAGTTCCAGCGACTTCATGTTGCTTTGTTGTTCTTGGATGAACAGTTGTTGTTTCATCAAGGTTGTGTCTTGTTTATAGCGCAGTTCGGTTTCGGCCACACGCATCCGGATGCGGCCGTTTCGGATGGAATCGTCCATCTGTACGTTTTCCTTTAAATATTGATAGGCTTTTTGGTAATCGCCTGCCTCTTCGAAATAGTGTTGCAAGTACCGTTTGCGGATGCTGACGAGCGACGGTTCCGTATAGGGATTGTTGGCCCCTTCTTGGAACCGGCGGGCAGCTTCGGAGAGCGAGCCTTTGCGCAGGGCCAGTTCGGCGAGGAGGGTAGAGGCGTGGTAGAGCGCGGAAGCGTTTCCGGTTGTTTTGAAATAGGTGTATGACTGATCCAGGCAGTATTCGGACGAGTCGAGCCGGTCCGTCAGGAGGTAAATCTCGCCCATGTTTGTCAGGCAGATGCTTTGCGCATAGGCATATTCGGGCGAAGACTTCACCAGCTCATAGCCCTGTTTGAACAGTTTGAGCGCCTCGTCGTATTTCTTGTCAAAATAATAGACATTACCGTGGTTGGTGAAGTAAACAAATTTTCGATTGAGGTCCATCAAATCGTATAACTGGTAAGCGAGGTCAAAGTAATGGTGCGAGCGTTCGAAGTCTCGCAACTCCATGTAGGTTTGCCCCAATCCCATGTAGGTGTTGATCAGCTCCTGTTTGGGTAGGCCGCACGAATCGGTCAGGAACAACGCTTGGCGGTAGTAGTAGGCTCCTTTGTCGAAATGTCCGCTACGGATATAGACGTCGGCAAGGTTCGTGTAGCCGGTCAGTTCGACCTGTATATTGCCTGTCCGTTTGCTGTATGCGAGTGTTTTTTGGAAATATTTCAGTGCCGAATCGTTTTGGCTGATGATGGCATAGCGGTTTCCGATGTTGTTATTGACGTCGGTGAGCAGATAGTAATGACGCGGTGTCAGTTGCTTTTGGCGGGCACAGTAGCGTTCTACCCGTTTGCAGAACGGGATGACGGAATCAAACTCGGATGTCGTCAGGTAGGTTTTGATGTAGAGACTGTATAAGATGTACCACTCCGTGCTGTCTTGCACCGGCCGCGTTTCCATTGCCTCCTTCAACAGTTTGCGGGCAAACAACGGGTCTGAATAGATGGCTTCCTGTGCTTGCAGGTAAACGGAGTCATCGGTAGGAAGAAAATCATTTTTCCCGGCAGGAACAACAGGTTCGTGTTGGGAACAGGAACCGACAAGGGCACTCAAAGATAGGCATAGACAACTGATAAGTACGTGTATTTTCTGCATCAAATAAATAAAGTATTGAATGTTTGTGTAATGAAACAGGCTACCGTTTCTTTCGCTGAAAGAGAACCGGCAGCCTGTTTATGTAAAATGTTATTGTCTGTAATTAACTAATTCGTCCGCATTGAACCGACCGATGAAGTCTGCATGTTTGCTTACTTCCGCTTCGGCGTAATTCAGATAGACGACAGCAGATTTGGCGAACAACTCCGGTGCTCGTGTCGCGTCTTGGATAAGCAGATGCGCCATGATGCAATCAGCAGCCATTTCCATCAACCGACGGGCGGCGAAATCCAATAATTCTTGGTTTTGTACGCCTTTAATTTGGTTGGTGCAGGCTTCAAGTTTGTCAGCCATTGCCACCAGACGGGCTTTCAGCGGCTCCAGTTCCGGAGAGCAGGGGATTGCCTCAAACTCGCGGATGGTTGCCAAATAGGAACCGTTGGTCACGTAGCGGATGGCGGCAACCGTCTGCAACTGCGTCGTTCCTTCATAGATGCTGGTGATGCGGGCGTCGCGATAGATGCGCTGGCAGGCATATTCCAGCATGAAGCCCGAACCGCCGTGAATCTGGATACAGTCGTAGGCGTTCTGGTTGGCATATTCCGAGTTCATTCCTTTGGCAAGCGGCGTGAAGGAATCGGCTAACTTGGCGTATTTCTTCTGCTCTTGGCGCTCATCGGGCGTCAGTTTGCGCTCGCGGGCGATGTCGTCCAATGCTTTGTAGATGTCCACATAGCGGGAGGTCTGATACAACAAGGCGCGGCCTGCGTCCAACTTCGCCTTCATAATGGACAACATGTCATATACGGCCGGGAATTCGATAATCGCCTTGCCAAATTGCTTGCGCTCTTTGGCGTAGGCCAATCCTTCGTTGTAAGCCGCTTGGCTCAGACCGACAGATTGGGCAGCGATACCCAAACGGGCACCGTTCATCAATGCCATCACATACTTGATAAGTCCCAGCTTGCGGTCACCGCAGAGTTCCGCTTTGGCGTTCTTGTAGACCAACTCGCAGGTGGGAGAACCGTGGATACCCAGTTTATTCTCGATGCGGCGGACATCTACACCGCCGTCGCGCTTGTCATAAATGAACATCGACAGTCCGCGTCCGTCTTTCGTTCCGGCTTCCGAACGCGCCAATACCAAGTGCAGG
>CALUTX010000302.1 GCA_944323815.1 uncultured Parabacteroides sp.
TCAATCATCTCAAACCCTTTTTTCATCAGCGAAGCCGAGTCTATCGTTATCTTGGCCCCCATGCTCCAGTTGGGATGTTTCAACGCCTGCTCTTTTGTCACGACCGCCAGCTCTTCCAGCGTCTTCGTCCGGAACGGACCTCCGGAAGCCGTCAGCAAAATTTTTTCCACCGGGTTCTCCCATTCGCCTGCCAGACACTGGAAAATGGCCGAGTGTTCCGAATCGACGGGCAGTATCGGCACTTTGTGCTCGACAGCCAGCCCCGTCACCAATTCGCCCGCCACGACCAGCGTCTCCTTGTTTGCCAGCGCAATCGCTTTCCCAGCCTTGATAGCCGCTATCGTAGGCCGCAAACCGGCATACCCGACCATCGCCGTCAGGACCATGTCTATCGGTTCCGATTGCACCACCTGCACAATGGCTTCCGCACCGGCCCATACCTTAATCGGAAGGTCTTCCAATGCTTCCCTCAGCTCAGGATATTTTTCCTCGTTGGCAATTACAACTACCTCCGGCATAAATTGGCGTGCCTGGTTGATTAATAAATCTACTTGGTTATTGGCCGTCAGGGCATATATTTCAAACAGCTCGGCATGTTCGCGCACCACTTCGAGCGCCTGTGTCCCGATCGACCCCGTAGAACCCAATATGGCGATGTTCCTCTTTTTCATTCTAAAAAGCAATATATTCTTCTGGATTGACCGGCACGCCTTTATACCACAATTCAAAGTGGAGATGCGGCCCGGTCGACAATTTTCCGGTATTCCCGACCAGCGCAATCGCTTCCCCTGCGACAACGCGGTCACCCACCTCTTTCAACAATAACTCGTTATGTTTATAAATAGATAAAAAGCCGTTTTTGTGCTGCACCTGTATGACGTTTCCGAAATTAGGGTCGAAACCGGCAAAAACGACTGTCCCATCCAATGTTGCCAAGACGCTTTCTTTCAAATCGGCCGCCAAATCCACACCGAAATGGCGGATGTTGGCGTCATAATGGGACGAAACAAGACCGTTCACCGGCTTATAGAAAAAAACGCCGTCGGTCGGCACCGGATTCGGATCCAGCACCGTCAGGTTGTATTTCTCCGCCTCTTCAAAATCTTTCACAAACTGCATTTCCTCTTGGCTGCGCGGAATCTCGTAATCGGGGTTCACCCGCGCCAGCGAATCGATTTCCCGAATTGAATCAATCGGCATCGTCCCGGCCAATATCCCGCTTACGTTGTTCAGATAGAGTGCGTGAATCTGAAGCATCCGCTCCAGCGAATCCGCCCGCAACGCATTCTGTACAATCTCTTTGCGCACCTCCACGTCCAGATAGCCCGGCAAATAGTTCCGTATGGGTGTCGTAATGATTATCACCGCCGTCAAGGCAACCAGCAGAAAAGCGAACAACGCCAGCATCGCAAACGCCGAAAGCTGTGACAGCCGGAAAGACCACACCTCTTCCAATGTATTCTCATTGAAAAAAGAGAGTTTGTATTTAAAGCGAATCCGATGCCAAAACGATTTCTTGTTTATCTGTTTCTGCTTCCGTTTCATACCTGCCTGTTTCCTCTTTTACAAATCCAGCAACCCGTCCGGCAGCGTCATCACCACCGTGCGGTTCTTATCATCCAATGAGGTAATCCACGCTTCCACTACCGGGAGCAGCCGCTCGCGGCCCGCTGCATCCATTACCTGTAAAAGCACGTTGGCCGTCGAATCGTCCACGTCGGTAATCCGGCCGATTTCGTTCCCCTCCTTGCCGATTATGCGGAATCCTATCAAATACTCCCAGCCTATTTCCATGATTCGTTCCGCCTCGTCCACTTTTGCCAAAGGGTAAAAAACGTCCCGGTTGGCCAATTGACGGGCAGCCTGTTCGTCGTCCACGTTTTCCAACTTCAAAAGGACTACCGAATCGGTCTTGTAACGATACTCTTCGATAAAGAACGGAACCAGAATACCGTCTATCTCGCAAACCACATACAAATCTTCATCCTCGGCAGCAGCGTCCAGCACTGCGCTATCCGTCACCAACGCAATCTCCCCTTTGATGCCGTGCGGTTTGGCAAAACGGCCTATCTTAAATACCTCTTCTTTCCGAATCATAACAACTGTCTTTTTAAAGCCGCGTGATGCGTGCCCCCAAGCGATTCAAACGTTTGTCAATGTCCTGATAACCCCGGTCTATCTGGTCGATGTTGTGGATGCGGCTCGTCCCCTCCGCGCTCATCGCCGCAATCAGCAAGGCGATGCCCGCCCGAATATCCGGCGAAACCATGTTGGCACCCCGCAGCTTGAAGCGATTCGCCAAACCGATTACCGTAGCCCGGTGCGGGTCGCACAGGATAATCTGCGCCCCCATGTCAATCAACTTATCGACGAAAAACAGACGGCTCTCGAACATCTTCTGATGAATCAGCACGCTCCCGACCGCCTGCGTTGCCACCACGAGCATGACACTCAGCAAGTCCGGCGTCAGTCCGGGCCAAGGCGCATCGGCAATCGTCATGATGGAACCGTCCATGAAGGTCTCTATCTCATACGAATCATGATGCGGGACATGAATGTCGTCCCCCCGTTGCTCGACGGTAATACCCAGCCGGCGGAAGGCATCGGGAATGATCCCCAACATATCATAACCGGTGTCCTTAATCGTAATGTCCGACCCCGTCATGGCTGCCATTCCGATGAAGCTACCCACCTCAATCATGTCAGGCAGAATCGTATGCGAAGTACCTCCCAGCGCACCGACGCCCTCTATTGTCAGCAAATTGGAGCCCACACCCGAAATGTGCGCCCCCATCCGGTTCAACATCTTCGAAAGCTGTTGCAG
>CALUTX010000303.1 GCA_944323815.1 uncultured Parabacteroides sp.
TCGATTCCAATAATCTTTCCCATAATGTTTCTATTTTTTATTGTTATTATTCGTTTGTTATTTTAATTCTCCGCCACTCTTGCGAGCGGCACTAAGGACTGTACAAACCACGTGCCAAACCTGCAAACTGGCATGTGCGCAGGAAGCAACTGACAGGAAGTCTGCCAATCCGTCAGTGGGGAAATGCACGAAAAAGCAAATTTTAATATGAAATAAGGTTCGACATGAAAAATACAGAAGTATGGCTGCTTGTAATCGTCCTCTGAACAACGAAATATCCTGTTGGAAAACGCTGGATACATCGCGGTTGGTAGAAGACAACAAGGGCGGCAACTTGCAAGGTCGCCTGCAGGAAATTGCCGCTACACTGGACGAAGAGGACAACCCCGTCATCATGCTTATCAAACATAAAAAGTAGAGAAAATGGAGAAACATCCGTGTAAGTGAAAAATGACCGGCAGGTAGTTTGATTTACTTGCCGGTTTTTTTAGTAAGCGAAACGGGCGACGAAGAAGAACGTCCCGGCGGACTGTAACGGCGCGGGGCGTAAGGCGAAATTACCGAGAAAGGAAAAATAAGCAAGGGGGAGAGCGAGGGTTTTCCCCCTCGTTTTTTTAACTTTGCGACGTAAAACAGACCATCCGGACCCTTCCGCTGGACAACCGGAAATGGTTGCAATCTAAGTTGCAGACGAGTATCCGCGACGAGGAGGCGGCAGCAGCCCCCTGCCAATATACGGTGGAAGAACTGGGGCAACGCCTTTCCGATTCGGTGGAAAGTTACCGCAAAGGGCGGTATTGCACGAGTGACGAACTGCGTAAATGATACCCCAAAAACCGCTTTCCTCTGAAATTTTCTCCTTACCTTTGCGAAATTGTAAACCGAAAGACAATGGCAAAAAAGACGACGACGAAACAGACGACAACCGATAAACCGAGCCGATTCAAGGCAATCAAGCAATTTTTTACGTGCGAACGCACCCGTTTCATCACCGGGCTGGTGGTGTTTTTGGTGACTCTTTACATGGGAGTGGCATTGATTTCTTTCTTCTTCACAGGGGCGGCAGACCAGAGCAAGATTGAAAACGTCCCGTTGCAAGACCTATTGATTAATCGCGGGTCGGTGGAGAACTGGACGGGGGTGCGCGGAGCATACCTCGCCGACCTGCTGATGAACCGCTGGTTTGGTATTGCTTCTTTCCTGATACTTTATTTTTTTGGTTCGCTTGGCGCCAAGTTGATGAATTTGAGCAGAGTGTCGCTTCTGAAGCGTTTCCTCTTTTGTGCGTCGATGCTGATATGGTGTTCGGTCTTTTTCGCCTTTGTCTTTATCCGGGGGTATGAAGATACGTTTATCTATTTAGGCGGGCAGCACGGCTATTGGTTTTCGGAAACATTGATAAACAACATCGGTGTGCCGGGCACCATCCTCCTGTTGCTGGGTACCTTTCTGATTATCGCCATCTTCACCAGCCGGCGTACGATTCCCTTCCTTCAACGCCTTTTCTCTTTCCACTGGCTGACAAACCGGCGGAAAAAGGTCGAAAATCAGAAGCCTGCGTGGGCTGTATCTACCGAGATACCGGTCGAGAAACCGCAGCCCGATCTGTATGAACCGCCTGTTTCTTCTCCTTCTGACGAGCCGGAGACGCCGGAACCCGAAGGGGAAGAGGGTATTGAACCGGGCGAAAAACCAGTTTCCGGTGGCGGCGAACTGGTGATCGAGGTGGCGAAACCCGATGATCAGATAGACCCGACGGAGCATCCTGCCGACGGATTCGAGATTGTGCAGCCGGTAGAGGAGGAGCCATACGACGGCTCGGAGCTGGGGCGTTACGACCCGCGCCTGGACCTCTCGCGCTATGTGTTCCCGACGGTAGACCTCCTCAGATATTATGATTCGGGCAACGTCGAGGTCAACCGCGACGAGCTGGAGGCGAACCAGCAGATGATTAAACAGACGTTGGAGGACTTCAGCATCCGCATCGCCTCCATCAAAGCGACCGTAGGCCCGACGGTGACACTCTATGAAATTGTTCCGGAGGCAGGCATCCGCATCTCGAAAATCAAGAATCTGGAGGACGACATCGCATTGAGCCTTTCGGCGTTACAGATACGTATCATCGCGCCGATGCCGGGCAAGGGGACGATTGGTATCGAGGTGCCGAATAAGAATCCGCAGACTGTTTCGATGCAGTCGGTCATCACTTCGCGCAAGTACCAGGAATGTACCTACGACTTGCCGGTGGCTATCGGACGGACCATCGTCAACGAAGTCTTTTTGTTCGACCTTTGCAAGACGCCCCACCTGCTGGTTGCTGGTGCGACGGGGCAGGGGAAGTCGGTCGGATTGAACGCAATCATTACCTCATTATTATATAAGAAGCATCCGGCGGAGCTGAAGTTTGTCATGATAGACCCTAAGCAGGTCGAGTTCAGTATATATTCGCGGATTGAGCGGCACTACCTTGCCAAGTTGCCGAATGCTGAGAAGCCGATTGTGACGGAGGCGGAAGACGCGGTGGCGACACTCAACTCCTTGGTGATAGAGATGGAGAACCGTTACACGCTGTTGGTGAGCGCGTCGGCACGTAACATCAAAGAGTATAATGAGAAGTTCATCTCCCGCCGGTTGAACCCGGAGAAGGGACATCGCTTCCTGCCTTATATTGTGGCGATCGTCGACGAGTTTGCCGACCTGATTGCCGTGTCGGGCAAGGAAATCGAGCTGCCGATTTCGCGTATTGCCGCCAAAGCACGTGCTGTCGGCATCCACATGATTCTGGC
>CALUTX010000304.1 GCA_944323815.1 uncultured Parabacteroides sp.
AGCCCTAAGTTTCCTTCATTAATAAGGTCGGGCAAACTCAATCCCTGATTCTGATACTGCTTTGCGACAGATACGACAAAACGAAGGTTAGCCCTCGTCAATTTTTCCAATGCTTTCCGATCGCCCCTTTTAATAGCCTGTGCCAATTCAACCTCTTCTTCTACTGTGATCAGATCTTCACGACCTATTTCCTGAAGATACTTGTCAAGAGAAGCACTTTCGCGATTGGTAATGGACTTTGTAATCTTTAGTTGTCTCATCCCACGTTCCTATCTATAATACAGGGTGCAAAGATAATAATTTTTACGGATAGAATTGGCCGGATGCACCCTACATCCAGCCAATTATAAACCTTTAACAATCTAATCGCCTTTGGAAGCAGGTTCCTCCCTGTTTACTCCGCCAAATCAATTGCGTAAATCTTCGTTCTTCCGTTTTCAGGATAGAACCCTTTGATTACCAGATATTGGTTGTCGGAAGAACCTTTCAACAGACGATCCACCATTTTTTCCAACTGCTCGGGCGTCGAAATCTTTTCGTCATTGACCACCAAGATGACGAACCCTTTCCGAATACCCGCTTGTTTCATTTTCCCATTCAATAAGCCGGTTACTTCGACACCGTAACTTACGCCATATTCACGTTTCTTATCATTACTTAATGCTTCGAAGGCTGCACCCAATACATCCGCGCTGTTGCCTTTGCTCTTCACCACTTCCGTACTGCCCTGCGCATTTTTCAGTTCGACATTGAATGTCTTTTCTTTGCCTTCGCGGTTGACTGTAACCTGTACTTTGTCACCCGGACGATATTTGCTGATTTGTTCTTGCAACGCATGGCTGGATTTAATTGGGGTTCCATTCACTGCAATAATCACATCACCAATTTCAATCCCGGCCGCTTTAGCCGAACTTTTTTCCGCAAACTCTGACACATAGGCTCCTTCCGAAACTTTGATTTTATCTTTCATCGCTTGATACTCTTTCCTTGATTCTTCCGGAAGATTGGGCATACTCAATACATCCATGATGTCTCCTACACTTATCATCATTACACCTAACATTGCCCGCTGAACCACGCCATATTGTTTCAAATCGCTTGCCACTTTCCCGGCAATGCTGATAGGCACTGCGAACGAATATCCGGCAAAGTTGCCTGTTTCCGAATAAATAGCCGTATTGATGCCGACCAATTCCCCTTTCGTATTCACCAACGCACCGCCACTGTTTCCGGGATTGACGGCGGCATCCGTCTGGATGAAAGATTCGATTTTACTTTTATCTCTGTCCCCCGTAGAGATGCTACGCCCTTTCGCACTCACAATACCGGCCGTCACCGTCGAAGTCAGGTTGAAGGGGTTTCCGACAGCCAATACCCACTCGCCAACTTTCAGTTTTTCCGAATCACCGAAAGGAATCGTCGGCAGGTCTTTCGCTTCGATTTTAATCAAGGCAATATCCGTCTGTGGATCCGTCCCGACCAATTTGGCTTCAAACTTGCGATTATCGTTCAACGTAACTTCCAATTGGTCCGCCCCTTCGATGACGTGGTTATTCGTAATAATATACCCGTCGGTCGAAATAATAACACCCGAGCCGGAACCCACGCGCGGTTGCGGGTCAGGACGCTGGAAGCCTCCCCCACCGAATCCGAAGAAGAACTCAAACGGGTCTACATACTGACGCTCACCCCGGTCGGCATACTGCGCTTTCACCGTTGTCGTCGCCATGATGTGCACCACGCCGTGCACCGTGTTTTCGGCCGCTTTCGTAAAATCTATATTTTCTGCCGCTGCCGCATTGATTCCTGCATAATGGATGGGCTGATTGAATACCTGCGCCAAATCCGATATCGCTTGCTTAGACTCGTTCTTCTCAATTAAATAAGTACTTGTACCTATGGCTGCACCTACACTGACTGCTGCCACAATCGTGACACCCAGTACGTTTTTCCACATTCTTTTCATACTCATATTATTTTGTTCAACATTTAAATTTAACACTTTTCTGTCGACAAAGAAAACTCAAAAAATGTACGGTTATTCTCTTTCAGACTATTTTTTTATCACTTTTAACGACGTCTTGCCAGTACTTAACCGCGCTTAACGGTACTATGCCATGCAAAGTACCTTTTTAACATTCTATTTCCTGACAAACAGTCACATTCTTTGCCTATAAAACAGCCTAAATGACAAAATGTTCGCAGGAACGCATCCTATTTTCAATTTCCGACGTATATTTGCAACGTTTGCCATCCGGATAGTCGGAAGGAAAAAGCAGTTTTCCCGGCAGGCAGACGGTTTTATCCGCCACTAAAAAACAAATTATGAAACAGTTATACATTATGGTCATCCAATATGGCATACACACAGCCCGCTACATTTGCCTGTTGTTGCTTTTAACCCTCTTCCCCGCGCTTCAAGCCAAAGAACCACGACTCGGGAACGGGGCCGAAATCAGCCTGCTGACAGTTTCGCCCTCCGAAGAGGAGGTATATACGGTCTACGGGCATACGGCCATACGGGTGAAAGACCCGGCGCAGCAATTGGACGTGGTTTTCAACTACGGCGTTTTCGACTTTTCGAAACCCAACTTCGTCTACCGTTTCACGAAAGGGGAAACCGACTACCGGCTGGCAGCCCATCGGACGCGCGACTTCCTGTTCGAATATGAGATGCGCGGCAGCGAGGTGGCGGAGCAGGTCTTGGCGCTCGATTCGGCGGGAAAGAGCCGAATTTGGGAAGCGTTGCTCATCAACAACCGACCGGAAAACCG
>CALUTX010000305.1 GCA_944323815.1 uncultured Parabacteroides sp.
TAGTTTGTTGAACACCGATACGCTTTGCAACGGGAAACGGAAACGGGTTTGGGGAATCGTCTGGTCGCCCGATTCGCGTTACTTTGCCGTGACCGCTACGGACGAGCGGAAGGTAAAAGAGTTGTGGGTAATCAATGCGATGGCCTCTCCGCGTCCTACGCTTGAGACCTACAAATATCAGATGCCGGGCGAGATGGAAGCCCCTGTTGAGCATCTTTACCTCTTTGATATGCAGACAAACAGCTATCGGGAAATCCCGACCGACGCCTATAAGAACCAGACCCTCTCTTTGGCGCGGAAACCACGCTTGCAGAAACAGCGCGATGCACATGAAGTAGCTTCGGAGTGGTTGGGCGACGATACGCATTTTTATTTGACCCGCTCCAGCCGTGATTTGCATCGCATTGATATCTGTTCGTACACCATCGGCGAAGACTCCATCCGCCCGTTGATTGAGGAGCGGATGAATACCTATCAAGAGATACGTCCGTTGGCAATCGTTGATGGCGGTAAGGAACTCATTCATTGGAGCGAGCGCGACGGTTGGGCGCATCTTTACCTGTATGACGGCAATGGCAACTTGAAGAATCGTATCACTAAAGGGCCTTGGCACGTAGACCAGATTGTAAAGGTGGACGAAGCACGTCGTGTGGTTTACTTTATTGCGAATGGCAAGGAAACGGGGGAAAATCCATATTATGAACATCTTTATCGGGTGAATTTAGACGGAAGCGGCTTGCAGCTTGTAACGGCAGGCGATTATTTCCACTCGGCAGTGATGGACGATGATGCCCGCTTCGTGGTCAACAACTATTCGCGTGTGAATACCATTCCGAAGACGGATTTGCTTGACAATACCGGACGAAAAATCATGACGCTGGAGGAAAGTGACTTCTCGCAACTCTTTGCGGCCGGTTATCAATTCCCGGAACCTTTTAAGGTGAAAGCCGCCGATGGAGTGACGGATTTGTACGGGGTAATGTACAAACCTTTCAACTTTGACTCGACGAAAGTGTATCCGATCATTGATTATGTCTATCCCGGCCCGCAGGTCGAAGCGACGGTTTATCCCTTCACACGTATGAGCGTGCGTACCGACCGTCTGGCACAGGCAGGATTCATCGTCATCACGGTCGGCAACCGGGGCGGACACCCGAGCCGCTCGAAGTGGTATCATAACTATGGCTACGGCAATCTGCGTGACTATGGCCTGGCAGATCAGAAGGCTGCCATCGAGCAACTGGCGAACCGCTACAACTTTATTGATGTCAACCGCGTCGGTATTCACGGCCATTCGGGCGGGGGCTTTATGTCGACAGCTGCTATCTTGCAATATCCGGACTTTTTCAAGGCCGCTGTTTCCTGTGCCGGCAACCATGATAACCGTATCTATAACCGCTGGTGGAGCGAGACGCATCATGGAGTAAAAGAAAAGGTGACGGAGAAGGGAGACACGACTTTTGTTTACAATATCAAAACGAATGAAGAGATTGCACATCGTTTGAAGGGGCATTTACTCTTGGTGCATGGCGACATCGACAACAATGTCCATCCCGGTAATACGCTCCGTGTGGTCGATGCCTTAATTCGCGCCGGCAAGCGGTTCGACATGCTGATTCTACCGCAGCAACGACACGGCTTCGGCGATATGAACGAATATTTCTACTGGCGACTGGTGGACTACTTCTCTAAGAATCTGCTGGGCGAACAGGAAGAATCAGTGGATATACCAAAGCGATAAAACTAAAATAATGTAGGAAGGAAATTGAGTATGGAAAGATTGAGAGTTGGAATTATTGGAGCGGGACACATCGCCCGCAAAATGGGATATACGCTGCGTGAGATGGAAGACGCGGAGCCTTATGCAGTGGCTTCCCGTAATCTGGAGAATGCGCAAGGGTTTGCCGATGAATGGGGCTTTGCAAAGGCATACGGGTCGTATGACGAACTGATTGATGACCCGAACGTCGATTTGATTTACATCGCGACCCCCCATTCCCATCACTACGGGCAAGCACGTATGTGCCTTGAACGGGGCAAGCCCGTTTTGTGCGAGAAGGCATTTACGGCCAATGCACGTGAGGCGGAGGCCTTGATTCGGCTGTCGCAAGAGAAGCAGGTGTTTATCACGGAGGCGATGTGGACGCGCTACATGCCTTTTTCGAAGACCATCCGCGAGATTGTCGACAGCGGCATGTTGGGGCGGGTGATGATGCTGACGGCCAACATCGGCTATCCGATTCATTGGAAAGAGCGCATCGCCAAACCGGAACTGTGCGGTGGCGCCTTGTTGGATATTGGGGTGTATCCTATCAACTTTGCCCTGATGACTTTCGGCGACGATATTTCGGGCATCACGTCGGCGTGCGTGAAAGGGGTGAGCGGGGTGGACTTGCAGAGCAGCATCACGTTTATATACAGGAATCACCGGATGGCGGTTTTACAGATGACAGCCTTTTGTGCGAACGACCGGCAGGGCATCATTTCGGGCGACAAGGGATATGTGATTGTCGACAACATCAACAACCCGCAGCAAGCCCTTGTCTATTCGGCCAACCACGAGGAGATGGCCTGCTATACCTGCCCGCCGCAAATCACGGGCTTTGAATATCAGGTGCGGGCTTCGGCCGAAGCCATCCGGGCGGGACGAATCGAAACGGAAGATATGCCGCATGCCGAAACACTGCGCGTCATGCACATGCTGGACGACTTGCGTTCGGAGTGGGGAGTCCGTTA
>CALUTX010000306.1 GCA_944323815.1 uncultured Parabacteroides sp.
CTTCGAAGCATTCAAGGAAGCCAAAGTCACGCTGACGACACTCAGCAACTACGACGCGGTGCTGGAAGAGGCGTTGCGCACGGATTATATCGACGAGTCGGAAATTGCAGTGCTCCAAGAATGGCGCAAAGATCCGGCCAACTGGAACCAAAAGGGATAAAATAGACGGAGATGACCGAATTTGTCAGTGAAGTAAAGGCGATCCCTTACAATGAGGATCGCATTTTCAATTTGTTGTCCGACCTGTCCAATCTGGAAAAGGTGCGCGACCGTATCCCACAGGATAAAATTCAAGAATTTGAATTCGACAAGGATTCTTGCAGCATTGCTGTTGCGCCCGTCGGTAAAATTACGTTTCAAATCGTGGAGCGCGAGCCGAACAAGATGATTAAGTTTGCAACAACTAACTCGCCAGTCCCGTTGTTTCTTTGGATTCAATTGAAACAGGTGGAAGAAAACGACACGCGCATGAAACTGACGGTACGCGCCGAGTTGAATCCGCTCATCAAACCGATGGTTTCCAAACCGCTGCAAGATGCCATCGATAAAATATCAACCGTACTGGCATCGTTACCATACTAATTTTTATTCATATCCGACAATGGCTCAGAAACTTTGGGAAAAGAATGTACAAGTAGACCAAGAGGTCGACACGTTTACGGTAGGTAAAGACCGGGAAATGGATCTCTATCTGGCAAAATATGACGTGCTGGGTTCGATGGCACATATCACGATGTTGGAAAGCATCGGGTTGCTCACGAAAAAAGAACTGGAGGTATTACTCCGGGAATTGAAAGCCATTTACAAGATTGCCGACGAGAATCAGTTCGTCATCGAAGTGGGCGTCGAGGATGTCCATTCGCAAGTGGAGTTGATGCTTACCCGCCGGCTGGGCGACACCGGAAAGAAAATACACAGCGGGCGTTCGCGCAACGACCAAGTATTGTTGGATTTGAAACTTTTCACGCGGGCTAAAATCCAAGAGATTGTCCAAGCCGTTTCTGAGCTGTTTGACGTACTGATTGCACAGAGCGACCGATATAAAGACGCATTATTACCGGGTTATACGCACTTGCAGATAGCCATGCCCTCCTCTTTCGGACTTTGGTTCGGGGCGTATGCCGAAAGTCTGGCCGACGATTTGCAACTGTTGTTGGCTGCGTATAAAGTGTGTAACCGGAATCCGCTGGGGTCAGCGGCGGGATACGGTTCTTCTTTTCCGCTGAAACGCCAGATGACGACCGATTTGTTGGGATTCGACTCCTTAGATTATAATGTGGTCTATGCGCAGATGGGACGTGGGAAAATGGAGCGGACGGTGGCATTCGCCTTAGCAGGAATTGCAGCCACATTATCCAAACTGGCGTTCGACGCCTGCATGTTCAACAGCCAGAATTTCGGTTTCATCAAATTGCCAGACCAGTTTACGACAGGTTCCAGCATCATGCCGCATAAAAAGAACCCGGACGTATTCGAACTGACGCGGGCCAAATGCAACAAGCTGCAAGGACTGCCCCAGGAAATCATCTTGATTAGCAATAACCTGCCTTCGGGTTACTTCAGAGATTTGCAGATTATCAAAGAACTGTTCCTGCCAGCTTTCGACGAGCTGAAAGATTGTTTGCGCATGGTCACGCACATGATGCGAGAGGTGAAGGTAAACGAGCATATTCTGGACGACGACAAATATGCGCTTATTTTCAGCGTGGAAGAGGTCAATCGGCTTGTGCTGCAAGGCGTTCCGTTCCGAGATGCGTATAAACAGGTCGGATTAAACATCGAAGCAGGTAAGTTCACGCCGGTAAAAGAGGTTCACCATACGCATGAAGGAAGTATCGGCAATCTGTGCAACGCGCAAATTTCGGCTTTGATGCAAAATATCATCCAAGCATTTGCGTTTAACAAAGTGAATGAGGCCGAGAAAAGGCTGTTAGCGGAGTGATGAGATGAAACGTTTTTTGTTCTGTTTGCTTGTTTTGGGAATCTGTTCCTGCTCCAAATTAGAGGAATCGGATATTCCCTATGCGCTTGTCTATATCAATATCGATTTGCGCTTCCAAGACCGCGATTTGGTAGGATTATACAATCACAAATCCATTACAAGCGCGCGTACAGCTAACGAACGGACGGGTTATTCCGGCGTGTTGGTGGTCTGCGGAATTGATGCGACAACAGGCGGCACGACCTATTACGCATACGACCTTTGCTGCCCACACGAATGCAAGCGGAACATCCGGATAGAAGCCGACAATGCAGGTAAGGCGACTTGCCCGGAATGCGGAACCGAATTCGACATCGGTTACGGTACCGGAGCACCGACAAAAGGCATTTCCCAATATCCGCTTCGAAGGTATCAAGTCATCCCCACATCGGCAGACAGACAAGAATGGGTGATTCGGAACATGAATTAAAAAGAAAGTATTCCGAACCAATTCTGTGAAAAAGAACAACAAAGAGTTTGTCGGTAACAAAAGAATGCTTACCTTTGCACCGCAAAAAATTAGTAATAAACAATACAAATCAATTTTTTATGAACAATTACGAAACCGTTTTCATTTTGACTCCCGTTTTGTCTGATGCTCAGATGAAGGAAGCGGTAGACAAATTCACGGACCTGCTGAAAGCAGAAGGCGCAGAAATCGTGAACGAAGAAAATTGGGGTTTGCGCAAATTAGCTTATCCGATTGAAAAGAAAACAACAGGCTTCTATCAGTTGATCGAGTTTAAGG
>CALUTX010000307.1 GCA_944323815.1 uncultured Parabacteroides sp.
GATCGCGACAGGATTCAAACCTGTAACCGGCTGATCCGTAGTCAGCTACTCTATTCAGTTGAGCTACGCGACCATTTAATTTCATTGTGACTCCTACAGGATTCAAACCTGTAACCTTTTGATCCGTAGTCAAATGCTCTATTCAGTTGAGCTAAGGAGCCTTTTGTTTAACCGAGTGCAAAGATACGTCCTTTTTCTGAATCTGCAAATAAAATCCAATGTTTTTCTGAAAAATTATTCAATAAACCGATAATTGAAGAGTTGCCATCCGATAGTCAAACCTACGTTCCATTCTCTTTTCGGTGAACTATAATGATTGACATATGCTGCCACAGACCCAAAAGGCAATTGACAGACTAAAGATACTTCTCCCATATATTCTACACGAGAGAATGCTTTGCCATAATAGGCTTCTCCTTGACTATTCCGCTTGATCGGGAAAATGGGGACGAATCCATAAAATTCTGAGCGAAGGTGGAACATGTCGTTTATAACATAAATCGGCTTTATGCCTGCTGCCATATACTGATTGGCGCGGAATGCTTCGTTATACATAAGCTTGCTGTGTGGTGTTGGGGAGAAGTCACTTGCCTGCATCATGGTCGCGGTATAATTCTGCGAAAAGTTTTTTGATGAATATAATGCTTCCGCCAGCCATCCCAAAACGAAATGAGGTGACATGGTATGATAAGCCTCTTTGATATAAGAGATTTGCAGCCATGCTATATTATTTTTTTCGGAATTGTATATTGTTGTAGGATCCGGATTTCCGGGAGTGAATTTCTCGTATCCGGTATAAATCTGGGCCACCAATTTTTCCCAATAACCGCGTGTGGCATATTGGCGAGCATTTAATGTATTGCCATAAAAGCCGATAGAACCTCCAAACAATTTATATGAACTACGGTCGGAGCGATCATTATCAAAATCTATGATATTAGATTGGAAATAGCTGTCTTCTAAATTTCCGAAACCGAGCCCGAATTCAGCCCTACGGTTACTTAGAAAGGGCAACGCGACCATAAGTTTCACAAAACGTTCGTCTTTGGAGTTGAATGATGGACGGTCGTTCCTGGAGAACAGCTTGTCTTTCTTGAAATAATCAAAGGTACTGAATGATGCGATGAAACGATATGAAGTTGGGATGCGTGTGGGTAAATCGAAACGTGCCATGAGCTGTGCGTTATTATAAATTTTGCCTATTTGCCCGTCAATAGAAATACCTTTAGCATAATAATTCAAATTTTGATAACCAATTCCTAAATAGATTTGGTTAGAACTTGTTGTAGAAACGTTCCCTCCAATACGTACTGAAAAGTTGTCTTCTATTTTAACTTTCAAATGTAATTCATACAGATTATTCAAAGGGTCATATACAGCATGTGGCACAATTTCCGAAATCATGTCATCTGCCAGCAACCGGAAATAACCTCGTTTTAGGTCTTCATATGTAAAGATGTCTTCATCTTCCCCATGAAATTCTTTTTTTATGTATGCTTGTTGTTGTGCATTGGCACCTTCTATATAAATATCGCGGAAATACAGAGGAGGAAGATTGTTTTGGAATACCATTCTACGTTGAGATATCTGATTTACGTCGACTCTTCGCGAAATACGATGTTTGATAGAATCCATCATGCTGATGGTGCGGTTATATCCTATATCGTGTAATTCATCTAATCGGTCAAAATCCAGCAAGTTGACATCATTATATTTGAACGTCAGCAAAATGCCGGCTGAATCAGAAATGGAATAATCCGTTTTCTGCATAATCATGTTTTCCAACTGGCTCATCAAATTTCCTTCTTGAGGTTTTCGTGGATTTGCTGCTACTACACTGCCGATGATTATGTCAGGATGAAAGTCTTCGCGCATTACATCTGTCGGGAAGTTATTGTAAATTCCCCCGTCGTAAGCTAACACGCTGTCGATTTCTATCGGCTTGAACACGAACGGAAAACTCATGGAGGCACGTACGGCATCTCCTAAGTCTCCGTTCTTCATAATAAGAGGTCTTTTGTTGTATACATCCGATGCAACACACCGGAAAGGAATAAACAACCGGTCGAAATTTCCTCCACAAGAAGCAGTAGCCCGTGCAAACAATTCCACAAAGGCCAAATTCATCTGTATGGGATTTACCATACTGGTCGGTAATATCTGGGGCTTGGTGCGTGTTGAATCTTTGATGCCAAAGTGTACGGTGAAAAACTCCGGAGTAGGACGGTTTTCTTTGAAGTAATAATTATATTCAGTTTCTACGGTACCTGTGTACCAGTGCTTAAAATCGGGGGAACGTAATAAGGCCTCCATATCATCTGGAGAATACCCCATGGCATATAATGCACCGATAATAGCTCCCATAGAAGTACCAGCGACATAGTCTATGGGGATTCCATTTTCTTCCAATGCACGTATTACACCTATATGCGTCATTCCCTTGGCCCCTCCACCGCTTAACACAAGACCCACTTTCTGCGCTCTTGTTGGAAGTAAAATGAAGAGTGACAATAATACAATGATGATAGATGCTTTTTTTTCCATGCTTCAAATATAGCGATTTATTCTGGTAATTGATAAAATTCTTTCGTGTTAATCATAACTTGTTGGAAATTGAGCAGAATCTTATCTTTTTCAACAAAATAATAGGATAAAACGCAGAATAAGGCAAATTTGAGCATTCTCGCTGACAGTCAGAGAGTTTGGCTT
>CALUTX010000308.1 GCA_944323815.1 uncultured Parabacteroides sp.
CAAGAACCGTAGCAACCAATACGCTAATCTTCTTCATCTTCTTTATTTTATTATATCCAATAATTCAACGTCAAATATCAAAGTGCTGTTTGGTTCGATTGCATTGCCCGCTCCGTGTTCGCCATAGGCCAATTCCGAGGGAATGAACAAACGCCACTTCGATCCGACTGGCATCAACTGTAAAGCCTCCGTCCATCCGGGAATCACTTGTGACACACCAAAAACAGCGGGCTGCCCACGCTGTATGGAACTGTCAAACACGGTTCCGTTAATCAACGTTCCGTGATAATGGCATTTTACCTTATCTGCCTTTGTCGGTTTCGCACCCTTTCCTTGATTCAATATTTGATATTGCAAACCGCTGGGCAAAGTAACGACTCCCGCCCGCCCTTTATTGATTTTCAAAAACTCTTCACCGGCTTGCTTGTTCAGTTCCAATTTTTCTTTTTGCAATTTTGTAAAATAGTCATTGATGACCTGTTTGGCTTCTTCATAACTAATTTCAGGATGTCCTCCTGTAAGCACATCTTGCAGTCCCTTTACAAAATCATCAACCTGAAGGTCTTTGATTCCTGCGTTCTGAAAATTATTTCCGATGCTCAATCCAAGCGCATAACTGATCTTATCCATATTTCTTTTCCTCTCAACTATTGTGAGTTGCAAAAGTAATGCTTTTCGCTACATAAACAGTAAGCCCTAACACTTTTTTATCTCTTTTGCGGTACGGTTCTTTAGCACAGTTCTTTACCCGGCAGGAAAATGAAGATACCCTTGGGGTAGTTGGATGTAGGTTGGATAATGTGGCTGGACGTAGATTTTGTATGGGTTATTTGAATAAAAAGTTCAACTGTGATTCTTCGCCTGTGAAGGATGAGGGTAATATAAAGACTCCCGGAAACCTGAGCCTCCGGGAGTCTTTCTTTGATTATTTCTTGATTTGTCGATAAATTCTTTCCAAAACGGCGATTCGTGTACTTTCTCCTGCTTTTAGGTCGGTGAGGTCTGCTCCACTTCGCTTTTTCCATTCATTGAATGTTTGGGCATCAATCGGTTCTTGCAGTCGCGCTTCCCAATCAGGCAAATAACCATGTAACCCAAAGTATTGAACCAGTCGGAAATAAGGACTGTCATATTTTACATCTTTAAAATACATGAGTGTTGCTTTTTGGTCGAGTAATGCGGATTGTAGTTGCTCTATATCCACATTTTGCACTTTCACCTTTTCATCAATGGCCAACGCGGACGCAATACCCGCTGCCTGTCCCATTGCCATCCAACAGGGCTCCATCCGAAGGGTCGAAAAACCGATGTGTGAACCGGATACCGGGACAGGGAGCAGCAGGTTGTCCACTTCTTTGGGGACAATTACTCCATAGGGAACGGTATAAACCGCAGATGGGTAACTAAGAAAACCATCTAAGTGGACACGTCCTTGTTCGCGTTTTCGGACTGCGTGCGAATCTAATGCATAGTGGCTCGCAGTAATGCTATTGGCATGGATGGGAGGACGGCTGCCTACTGTCACAGGGATGGCATCGTTGGCTGTGAAAAAATAGGCCCCCTCGAAACGTCTTCCTTCGCGTACATAGACTTGACGCGGGAAGTGCCCGTTGTCCGTATATTCGTCTTTTGCCAATCCCCATTCTTGAGCAGCCTTGCGGAAATGAGCCGGCAATTCGGGATCGTTTTGGGCAAACCAAAATAATCCTTCTGTATATTCGCGAAGCCGTTGGGCAAATTTGTCTCGCCATTCCCACGAAGAGGTTGGCCAAGGCCAGTTTTCTTCCGGCAAGTCTGTGGAGACAAAAACACCATGTTGGTTGTTTGCGTCGGTCTTGTGGTTGGGAACATGTACAATATTTGTGATTTTAGCAATTCCCCATTTGTCTCCGGGTAATTTAGATGGGTTACCGGCTAAAATGTGTTTGCGATTTTCTTCCATCATCGCTTCGGTTACCTGTTGCATGGCTGCATCCGTATTGCGACCTGTCCACACGTCCTCGATGATAGAGGCATATTCCTCGCGGTTATAGTGAGCGGGTTTACGGAAGGGAACGCGGTTCTTCGGGTCGTTGGTCAGGCAGAGGCGGTAATTGTATGACTGGACGGCATTGTCTTTCTGGAACGTACTTCCTTCTCCTTCCGGGCCGCCCCAATATTTGTAAACGCGTCCGGCTCCCGGTTCGCCAAACTCGTCTTTCCCTTCCCGCCCTACACGGAACGGGACACCTGCTGCCGCACCGAGGTCTCCTTCATACGTGGCATCCAGAAAGACAGAACCGGCGTAAGTCTCCTGTTCGCCTGTTTCCCGATTCAGGATGCGGATTGTTTCAATGCGTCCGTCACGCATGACAATGTTTTCCGTTTCTGCGTCAAACTGGCGCATGGTCCGTACAGTTATCTTGTCTTTTTGTTCGTCTAGCATCTGTTGGAAAATACGTGCGCCGACAGACGGTTCGAAGTGATACCCGTCGCTACACATCTTGACCTGTTCGGAATCGGCACCGTAGGTATCAATATAATATTGTTTGATACGGTCTACAAACTCCCGGAACAATCCGGTTGTGGCGGCACGCGTAGCAATGTCGGTCGCTCCGAGCCCGTTTGCTGGAAGTCCACCGATATAACGAAGTGATTTAAACTTTTTGTTTT
>CALUTX010000309.1 GCA_944323815.1 uncultured Parabacteroides sp.
AGCAGATTGTCGTGATGGGCACAAAATACGAGTCGTTTGATGTCTATGAATATCGGGGGGAGAAACTGCGAGACAAACTGGAATCCTATCTTTCCAAGGGAAACATCGCGGCCATGATCTATTCCAATCCCAACAACCCCGCCTGGTTCTGTCTTACGGAAGACGAATTGAAAATCATCGGGGAAATGGCCAACCGATATGACACAATCGTGATTGAGGATTTGGCTTATTTCGCCATGGATTTCCGGAAGCCCTTGGGCAAACCGTTCGAACCGCCCTATCAGGCCACCGTCGCCCGCTACACGGACAATTATATTTTGCAGATTTCCGGTTCAAAAGCGTTCAGCTACGCAGGACAGCGTATCGGTGTCACAGCCATTTCCGACAAACTTTATCACCGGGCCTACCCAGGATTGACACAGCGTTACGGGGGAGGCACGTTCGGGACCGTCTACATTCATCGCGTGCTCTATGCACTCTCGTCCGGCACAAGCCATTCCGCCCAATACGCACTGGCTGCCATGTTCAAAGCGGCTTCTGACGGAACTTTCGACTTTGTTTCCGAAATCAAGGAATATGGTCACAGAGCCCAAAAGCTAAAAGAGATTTTCACCAAATACGGATTTTATATCGTATATGACCACGATCTCGACCAGCCGATTGCCGATGGTTTTTATTTTACCATTGCCTATCCGGGGATGACAGGCAGCGAACTCATGGAAGAACTTATCTATTACGGCATCAGCGCGATCTCACTCAGCACGACCGGCAGCAATCAGGAGGGACTACGCATCTGCACCTCGTTTATCAAACCGCATCAATATGAATTGCTCGACGAACGGTTGAAACAATTCAAAGAGAATCAAATTCAATAACATACCAAAGTCTGCCTTTTATTTATAATTAACAAAAAAGGCAGACTTTTTATTTGTTTTCTCAATGCAAAATCTTTACATTGTGGGCTGTTTTTATCAACCAGCAAGAAATAAGCATTATGGCAACATACAATGACATTTTCAAAATCACTCACAATGACATATTACCGGCCCAAGGCAGCATCCTGATCTCAGAGCCTTTTTTGCAAGATGCTTATTTCCAACGTTCCGTCGTTTTGTTGGTCGAGCACGCCAAGGAAGGTTCCATGGGATTCGTCTTAAACAAAAAAACAGACCTCGCGGTCAATTCTTTCTTTTCTGATTTGGATAAAATCCCGGATATGCCGATTTTTTTAGGGGGTCCTGTCAGCTCCAACCGACTGTTTTTCATCCATTCGTTAGGCGATCTTATTTTACCGAACGCTATCAAAATCAACGAACATCTCTATTTTGACGGTAATTTCGATGCCCTGCTGCAATACATCCGCAACGGGCATCCGGTGGAAGGGAAAATCAAGTTC
The DNA here is from genome assembly GCA_944323815.1 of uncultured Parabacteroides sp. Classification (GTDB taxonomy): domain Bacteria; phylum Bacteroidota; class Bacteroidia; order Bacteroidales; family Tannerellaceae; genus Parabacteroides. The sequence continues at coordinate 1,397 of CALUTX010000309.1, forward strand.
TTTTTAGGTTATTCCGGCTGGATGGAAGGACAATTGAATCAGGAAATCTCCCAAAATTCATGGGTCGTCAGTCGTGCCTCCAATCGTAGCATATTATTGGCTAACGGTGAAGATTTCTGGAAACAATCACTTGAATCGTTGGGCAGCCAATACGAGCCATGGACCAAATACCCCAAAGACCCCTATTGGAATTAGTCCATATTTTCCTGATTGCAAACACGCTGCATCACGTACACATCCATATAGCCGGTCTGATTCTGTAACCAATCGGTCAATCTTCCTGTCGTCTTAAACCCACATCGCGAAAACAACCTGCTGCTGGCCTCATTTTTCACCGACACATGAGCATATAACTGATGCAACTTCAAGAACGCAAAAGCATATTGCATCAACACGTCCAACGCCTCGCGCCCTATCCCGCGGCGCTGATAAGCCGGGTCGACCAATATGCCCACTCCTGCCCGCCGATGGTGCGGATCAAAATCGTACAAATCGACCATCCCGACCGTCGCCATCCCTTCCGGAAGGTAATCAACCATAAAGCGTTGCTGTTTCAATTCGAAAATGTCCCGATGGGACTCCGCGATGTACTGCTTCAGCAGATAACGGGAATAGGGAGCCAACGTATTCCCCACATCCCACCACGCCGGATTGTTCTCCCACCGATACAACAACTCCAAATCTTCCGGCTCCAACGCCCTGAGGCGTACCGTCTCGCCGCGTAACCATTCCTCGCTCATCCCATCAACCGTTTGCTTTCCTTATTATATATATGATACGTGATTCGCTTGTCCGTCACCCGGTCCATCAACAGCAGCATCTGTTCGAAGCGCATGTCCGGATAACAGAATGCCCAATCCGTAAAACGCTTCATCTGGTTACGGCGACAAATCGCATCCATCGCCCGCACCTCGTCCAGATTCCAATGATTGACATACTCCACATCCGGCATCTGCTTCAGGCAAGCCGCCTTCATTTCCTCAAAACGTTCGGCGCGGCACAAGATCAACAGGCGGCGACGCCGGACGCGCGCCCCCCGCTTCCCTCCCAGCCTACCGCCGAGCGACGCCAACGACGCCTTCAATCCGACTGCCAGCCGAATCATGCCGTTCATCAGCCAACCGCCGTTCGGATAATATTTCCGGTAAAAAATCAGCATCGCCCCATAGAACGCCTTGATGTAACGCACATCGTCCTGCTTCGCGCTCTCCCCCTTATAATGCAAGATGCGCTCCGGCAGGTAATAGTTCACAT
>CALUTX010000310.1 GCA_944323815.1 uncultured Parabacteroides sp.
CCCTACACTCACATTGATTGTGGCGGTGGGAGCCGTATCTCCATCCAATCCACCCACATAACGGGAGCCATCGTTTGAATTACTATTCGGCATCCGGAAAAAGATGGAACGGTCGTCGCCATCTAATGTAATAGAAGTGGCGGTAGATGGGTTTAAAGAAAATTCTTCCGTATTATTCTGCAATAATGAAATACCAGCCGTGTTATCTGAGAGCGTCACCTTCAACTGGCTTGCCCCTGTCCCGGCATAATAACTCCGTGCGTCCATCGGAAGCGCAACCAACTCATTAGATTTGTTCGGATAGGTATAGGCTGGAAAATCAATCTCATACACATCCGGTTCTGATGGCAGGGAACGATTACCTTCCACGCCTACCAAATAATAGATAACGCGGTGTGTCAAGGTTGGTTCGTAGAAACCATTATTTTTGAAGAAATTCCGGACAGTCTCGTCATCATTAGAGTTTGGTGTATTGTTCTCGTTATCAAAATCGGTATAATCGGTATAACCGGAAAGGTCGCACGCCACTAAATAGAAATTGTTGTTGTCTTGCCCTTCCGGAGCATAATTATTATGCGCAAACTCATTATCAGTAGGATAATAGAATCTCATCCGTGCCGGAAGAGATGCATTATAAACAACTAACGGGCGATTGAGATAACTGTTAGTGAAACGATAATAGGTTCCCTCGACAGGTGTTAACAAATCATGTACTTCTTGCCAATTCCATCCATTTCCACTATAAGCCTCATTCAATTCAAACGTTTTTCCTGTCCGGAAATTGTACCAACGCTGATAAGAACCGATATTAGAATTTCCCTCCGCATCAATACCTTGATTTCTATCCGGTAACGCCAAAACTACAGACGTTCCCTTCTCTACATAAATCGTATCGACAATGGTGTGTGTCGCTTGAATGTTCGTTTGAGAACCATAGGTAAAGTATTCCATATCATCATCAAACGTATCGACAAAATTCCCGCCTGTTCTTTTGGAATGCCACTTGGCGGATTTGTGTTGGATGGTTTGGCGAGATGTATTAAACGAATTCCACCCACTTCCATACTGCTTACTATACCGATCCCCCGTCACGGCTTGTCCCCACGCACTCACTCCTCCCATCACTGCCAGCAGGAGGGCGAGGGCATATTTATATAGCTTACATGTTGTTTTCATATTACTTGCTCCTTTTATTTCTTGTTTATCCTAACGTACAATCTATTTTGCTTTTGTCGTACAACAGTTTCTTCGAATTCCCCTTGCTTGAAACAAAAGTTTCTTTGCAGTGAAACAAAAGTTTCCTGCTGGGGAAACAAAAGTTTCTTCCCGATGAAACAAAAGTTTCCCGCCGGGGAAACGACGTGAAACTCGGGAGCGTCGCCCCACTCCCTCCATAAGCCAACCTTCTGCCACGCATCGCCCGAATCCTCCTTCGCTATGGGGTTGTCAAATGAATGGGTTCGTACCAACGAGGGGTGGCGAGCCAGTCGACGGCATTGCTATACTCCGTGCCTTGATCTTGCAAGGGGACGGTATGAATAACCAAATTACCGGTTTTGCGCAAGGCGTTGTCGCTGGCGTTCGCCTCGTAATAGAGCGTCGCCTGCTGATCGGAAAGGGCGGTCACATGTCCCGCTACGATAGTGGCAGCATTGGTCGTTTCTATCACAACGATGTTTGTTGGTTGGCCGTCCGCAAGATTGACCGTCAAGTTAGCTGTAACTTTCTGCCCTACGTTCGGCTTAAATGTTCCTTCGATTGTAAATGTGCAACCTTCCGGCAGGTTGATGTGATAATCGTCTGTCAGCGTCGGACCGTTTAACGAAACTTCTACCGGATAACCGCCAATCGGGGCGACCTGTGCCGTAATCTTCAATTCTAAATCGACGTTGGACAAACCCAAAGCCAACGGCAATACATGGTTACGCTCAATGGATGTCGTCACAGTCTGCCCGCTCATCTCCTCGCCGCCTATGGTCAGCGTGATGGTAAACGGGGTTTCGCCTTTTGTTTCGTTGACGTAAAAAACGGGCAAAGCGGTTGCGGCTTCCATATTGGCAGGAACGGTTATGTTTGTCTCTTTTGTGTATGTCTGTGTCCCGGCTTCTGTTACTGTACCGCCTTCAAACAAAGGAACATTTTGATGGAAAGTACCCATCTCTATTTTTGAAACCGTCACCGCGCTTCCTTGCCGGTTCGTGAGGGAGGCTTTGACCTTGCCGACCAAGCGCACCAATGCGATTTCCACATTCTGACCGTTGGTGGTCAGGTCTACTTGTTGCTGCACACTCATCGGGATATAAAAACCGTCTGCCGGTCGCCATTCAGTTTCATTATTACTATTCGTTATTGTTGCCAAATGTTCATTGATTCCGCTTGCGGGGTCGGCAATTTCATAGGTAGTTAAATCTTGCCATTCTTCGCCTTCTTTCAATTCGGCTAAAATACTTTCCATTGTTGTATCGTCTGCCTCTCCCACCACATTCGCCTTATCCATATTGGCAAAGGCATAAATCGTTTTTCGTCCGGGCGTGATGTCTACGGTTGTCGTGAAATGGGTCAGGTTACCGGATTCGGCCAATGTTTTCTCGTCGGTATCCAGACTGTCATTTGCAAAGATCACCT
>CALUTX010000311.1 GCA_944323815.1 uncultured Parabacteroides sp.
TGGGCTGTTCGACCTGAAGAACTCGGTGACAAAGACGACGAGCGCCTTCTTCGAGCCGGCTCTCGACTATGTGGTCTGCAAGATTCCGCGTTGGGACTTGGGTAAGTTTCATGGCGTAGCCCGCGAGTTGGGGTCGAGCATGAAGTCGGTGGGCGAGGTGATGGCCATCGGGCGCACTTTCGAAGAGGCGATTCAGAAAGGTTTGCGCATGATTGGGCAGGGGATGCAGGGCTTCGTCGAGAACAAAGAGCTGGTGATTCCCGATATAGACAAGGCACTACACGAGCCGACCGACATGCGTATCTTCGTCATCTCGAAAGCCTTCCGGGCGGGTTATACGGTTGACCAAATACATGAGTTGACCAGAATCGACCGCTGGTTCTTGCAGAAACTTTACGGAATTATGCAGACGGATAAGGAGTTGCGCGCCTTTGACATGAAAGGCATTCAGCACTGGCGGCTAAATCCTGATTTGATTCGTCGTGCGAAGCAATTGGGATTCTCTGATTTCCAGATTGCCCGCGCTTTGGGACTGGACGGAGACATCGAAAAGGGCATGATGCAGGTGCGCCAGTTTCGCAAGGTGCATGGGATCCTGCCGGTTGTCAAACAGATAGACACCTTGGCCGCCGAATATCCGGCACAGACAAACTACCTGTACCTGACTTACAGCGGAACGGAGAACGATGTTCAATATACGGGCGACCACCGCTCCATCGTTGTGCTGGGTTCCGGAGCCTATCGCATCGGTAGTTCTGTGGAGTTCGACTGGTGCGGTGTGCAGGCGTTGAACACGATTCGCAAGGAGGGATACCGTTCGGTGATGATTAACTACAATCCCGAAACGGTTTCGACCGATTATGATATGTGCGACCGCCTCTATTTCGACGAGCTGACCTTCGAGCGGGTGATGGACATCCTCGAGCTGGAGAATCCGCACGGTGTCATCGTCTCGACGGGCGGACAGATTCCGAACAACCTCGCGATGCGCCTCGACGAGCAGCGGGTGAACATCTTGGGTACTTCAGCCAAGAGCATTGACAATGCAGAAGACCGCGAGAAGTTCTCCGCTATGTTGGACCGTATCGGCGTCGACCAGCCGCGTTGGAAAGAACTTTCGTCGATGGATGATATCAATGCGTTCGTGGCAGAAGTGGGCTTCCCGGTGTTGGTGCGTCCGAGTTACGTGTTGAGTGGTGCGGCGATGAACGTCTGCTCCAATCAGGAAGAGCTGGAACGCTTCTTGCAATTGGCGGCCAACGTTTCGAAGAAGCATCCGGTAGTGGTCAGTCAGTTTATTGAGCATGCGAAGGAGGTCGAGATGGATGCCGTGGCGAATAAGGGTGAAATCGTGATGTATGCCATATCGGAACATATCGAATTTGCCGGTGTGCATTCCGGTGATGCGACCATCCAATTCCCAGCCCAGAAGCTCTATGTGGAGACGGTACGTCGTATCAAGCGCATCAGTAAACAGATTGCAAAGGAGTTGAACATCTCCGGCCCGTTTAATATCCAATATCTGGCGAAAGGGAATGAAATCAAGGTGATTGAGTGTAACCTTCGTGCGAGTCGCTCTTTCCCGTTTGTCAGCAAGGTTTTGAAGATTAACTTTATCGAGTTGGCTACCCGGATTATGTTGGGATTACCCGTTGAGAAGCCCAACAAGAATGAGTTTGATTTGGATTATGTCGGTATCAAGGCGTCTCAGTTCTCATTCAACCGTCTGCAGAAAGCAGACCCCGTGTTAGGAGTGGATATGGCTTCGACGGGCGAAGTGGGTTGTATCGGCGATGATGTGTCGGAAGCCATCCTGAAGAGTATGCTTTCCGTCGGCCTTCGCATTCCTGAGAAGAATATTTTGCTCTCGACCGGTACCGCCAAACAAAAAGTCGCCATGCTCGATGCTGCCAAGCTGCTGACGGCAAAAGGATATAACCTGTTTGCTACCGGCGGGACACATCGGTTCTTGGAGGAGAATGGTATTCCCAGTACATTGGTATATTGGCCCAGCGAAGAGGGAAAGGAACCGCAAGCGTTGCAAATGCTTCACGAGCGGAAAATTGATATGGTCGTGAATATCCCGCGCGACCTCTCGGTTGGGGAGCTGACGAATGGGTACAAGATTCGTCGGGCAGCCATTGATTTGAATATTCCGCTGATTACGAATGCACGCTTGGCAAGTGCTTTTATTGAAGCCTTTTGTACGCTAAGCATGGATGATATTCAAATCCGAAGCTGGCAGGAATATAAATAAAGCATGAAACCCTTTTTCACTGCCATCTATTTCATGCCAGTGCGTCCGGCATTTCATGGCAGTGGAGGAAAGATTTCATGGGAGTGCGTAATTGGATACTTGGCAAAGGGGGATTTTCCCGGCGGGTATTCCAATTTGCCTTCCGGGAAACCTTTTGTTAGTATCTTGATAATGAGAGATAACGAAATGGGGAAAATTATGACATCCCTTGTTCCGTGTAAAATTATTGTCCATTGCTTTTGTATTTTGATAGAAAGTCGTACATTTGCAGCCGAAAAGACGTTTCGGGATGTAGCTCAGCCCGGTTAGAGTACACGTCTGGGGGGCGTGTTGTCGCTGGTTCGAATCCAGTCATCCCGA
>CALUTX010000312.1 GCA_944323815.1 uncultured Parabacteroides sp.
GGAGCGGGACGAGAAGGTGAAGATGGCCAATCCGGTTGCCTCCTTGAATTTGGAATATGCCTTCGTGGGGGGCGTGTATGCCACGAATCAGCAAATGTATGACGAGAACTTTCTGTTGATTCCGCTAAGTATGGCGCGTTCGTTGTTCCGCTACGAGAAAGAGGTGTCTGCGGTGGAACTGGCCTTGCGCCCGGGAGCGAACCTAAATTCGGTCAAGAGCCAAATAAAATCGCTCTTGGGCGAAAATTTTTGGGTCAAGGACCGATATGAACAGCAGGAAGCCTCTTTTAAAATGATGCAAGGAGAGAAATGGATGATTTTCCTGATACTTTGTTTCATTCTGGTGCTTGCCTTGTTTAACGTCATCGGTTCGCTTTCGATGTTGATGATTGAGAAAAAAGAGGACGTGCGGACACTGCGAAACTTGGGAGCGAACGACCGGCTGATTCGCCGGATTTTCCTCTTCGAAGGCTGGATGATTTCCGGTTTGGGCGCATTGGCCGGCATCGGAATCGGACTGGCACTGTGCCTCGTGCAACAAGAGTTCGGCATCCTCAAGTTGGGCGAAGCCGCCGGGTCGTTCGTGATTGACGCCTATCCGGTACGTGTCGAAGCGGGCGACATCGTGTTGGTGTTCCTGACGGTTCTGATAATCGGTTTCCTTGCAGCATGGTATCCCGTCCGCTATTTGGGACGAAAGTGGTTCGAAGCGTAGCTCCTTTTTCCCCGGAGGTAATCTCATTTTTCCGGCATCCTTTCCCCATTTTCCCCCACTGTATTTTGCTGAAGCATTTTTGATAAAAGATATATCAATAAGGTGAAGTCCGCCTTTTCGATTCTTGTTTACATTTACACCGAAATTCATAAACAAACAGACCATGATAAGACCTCTGATCAAATCATTATTGTGTCTTTCGCTGCTGGCGCCTGCCGCCGGTTGTGTGCAAAAGGAGACATCGTTGGAAGCCGGATTCAAAAATCCGTCGGGGAAAGTACAGACTTCCGTGTATTGGTATTGGATTTCCGGTAATATCTCGGAAGAAGGAGTCAAGAAAGATTTGTATGCGATGAAAGAAGCCGGCATCGATCGGGCGTTCATTGGCGACATCGGGCAACCGGACGTCCAGACACCTTACCCCACGGTAAAATTCCAAAGCGAAGCGTGGTGGAAAATCCTCCATACAGCCCTTAAAACGGCGACGGAATTGGGTATCGAAATCGGCATCTTCAATTCGCCCGGCTGGAGCCAGTCGGGTGGTCCTTGGGTGAAACCGGAGCAGGCGATGCGTTATCTGACATCCACGCAGGCGGAGATAAACGGAGGTCGGAAAGTAGAAATCCTTTTGGAAAAGCCGGGCAAGGACTTTCAAGATGTGAAGGTGATTGCCTTTCCTTCCATACGCAAGAAAACGGTACAGCTATCGGCTGCCGACACAAAAATATCCGCTTCGCCGAATTTGCCGAATTTGTCCGTGTTGCTTGACGGAAAAGAGGAGACGGCTTTGTTGTTTGACAAAGGCGGGAAGATAGCACTCGATTTTCGAGCAGACACACCGATTACGTTGCGCAGCTTGAAACTCTATCCCGCCCATCACGCGATACAAACGGCAGCCCGCTTGTTGGTGAAAGAGGGGAATAATTATCGAGTCTTATCCGAATTCCAGTTAGACCGCTCCAATGCCAACCTGAATGTCGGGTTCGAGCCTTATGCCCCCGTCGTCCTATCCGTTTCGGCTACGACAGCAAGCGATTTTCGTTTGGAGTTGGACGGGGTTGCTCCCCAAAGCGGTCTGAGTGAGGTTGTGTTTTCATCGGCTCCTGTCGTCGAGCGTTATCCGGAAAAGACGCTGGCAAAGATGTTTCAGACGCCACTCCCCTATTGGCACGAATATCAATGGCCGGTACAACCCGAACCGGGGGACGCTTCGTTGGTCGTCGACCCGAGTCAAGTATTGGACATTTCCTCCTGTTTGCAAGGTGACCGTTTGATTTGGGAGGCGCCGGAAGGGGAATGGACCGTGCTGCGGACAGGCATGATGCCGACAGGTGTCACCAACAGCCCGGCCAACCCGGACGCAACCGGCTTGGAAATCGACAAAATGAGCCGGAAGCATGTGGAAGCCCATTTTGAGGCATACATGGGGGAGATTTACCGGCGCATACCAGCCGAAGACCGTGCCTGCTGGAAAGTCGTGGTGCAAGATAGTTACGAGACAGGAGGACAGAATTTTACAGATGATTTCTTACAGGAATTCCAGGAACGATACGGCTACGACCCACAGCCTTTCCTGCCGGTCTACAAAGGCTATGTAGTGGGAAGCGAAGAGCAATCCGACCGTTTCTTGTGGGATCTCCGGCGAATGATTGCCGATAAAGTGGCGTATGACTATGTAGGCGGCTTGCGTGATATTAGCCATCGATATGGATTGACGACTTGGCTGGAGAACTACGGTCATTGGGGATTCCCGGGCGAGTTCCTGCAATATGGCGGACAGTCGGACGAAATCGGCGGCGAGTTCTGGAGCTTCGGCAGCTTGGGTGACATCGAAAAACGGGCGGCCTCCTCACTGCGGCGCCAAACCCGCTACCCGACTGAAAGTA
>CALUTX010000313.1 GCA_944323815.1 uncultured Parabacteroides sp.
TTTATCGGTATGCTGGCATTGAGTATTATCTTGTTTTCGGGCGGTATGGACACGAAGGTGTCTGAAATCAAGCCCATTGCCACAGAAGGGGTGGTGTTGGCAACGGTAGGCGTGTTGCTGACGACGCTTATTACCGGTGGATTTATCTATTACGTGTTCCTATGGTCGACCGGCTATGAAACGCTTACGGTTGCCGAATCGATGTTGTTGGCGGCGGTCATGTCGTCAACTGACTCCGCGTCGGTCTTCTCTATCTTGCGCAGTAAGGGGGTCTATTTGAAGGAGCGGTTACGCCCGACATTGGAGCTGGAGAGCGGTAGTAATGACCCGATGGCCTACATGCTGACGCTGTTGTTGATTGCATATATCCAAGTGGGGGGCATGGACTTGCAGGATGCCGTGATTCAGTTACTGGTTCAGTTGTCGGTCGGTGCGCTTGCCGGATTCTTACTGGGGCGGTTGGCTGTCATTTTGATTAATCACTTGAATATAAACAACGAATCACTCTATCCGATTCTGCTGCTGACGACGGCTTTCTTTACCTTCTCGGCGACAACGCTGTGCAAGGGGAACGGTTATCTGGCCGTTTACATTGCCGGATTGGTGGTGGGGAATGCCAAGATTGTACATAAAAAGAGCATCGGTACGTTTTTCGACGGGTTCGCGTGGCTGTGGCAGATTGTAATGTTCTTGGCTTTGGGGTTGCTGGTCAATCCGCACGAGCTGTTGCCGGTAGCTCCAGTAGGGTTGCTGGTTGGCGTTTTCATGATTCTGGTGGCGCGTCCGGCTACGATTTTCCTCTGTCTGCTGCCCTTCAAAAGTTTCTCAACGAAAGGGAAACTCTATATTTCGTGGGTCGGGTTGCGTGGAGCGGTACCGATCATCTTCGCGACGTATCCTTGGATTGCCGGTGTCGACCATGGCGGCATGTTTTTCAACATTGTCTTTTTTATCACGATACTCTCTCTGTTGATACAAGGGACAACTGTGACGCAGGCAGCCAAATGGTTGGGGCTGATAGATGAACCGGAGCGGAAAGACGAGTTTGGTATTGAATTACCCGAAAACATTAAAAGCGCCATGAGTGAAATCGAACTTACGCCTGCCGTCTTGTCGCACGGCAACAAGTTAATGCAGTTGGCGATGCCGGACCATACGTTGGTTGTGATGGTGAAGCGCGACGGGCGTTATTTCATTCCGAAAGGCAATACCGTCTTGAAAGAGGGCGATAAACTTTTAGTGATATCGGATAATGATGCTGATTTGCTTCAGGCCTATCATTCGTTGGGTGTGACGGACTATACGATGAAGAAGAATTGATAGGGCAGGGTGTTTTGTTTTTTTATCGGCAACGCTTATATTTGCGGCCATGTATTAAAGAACAGGAGAGAGAAAGATGGCAACGGTTTTATATGATAAAATAGTATTTGGCCCGATTCATAGTCGGCGGTTGGGCATCTCTTTGGGGGTTAATTTGCTCCCGATTGACGGTAAATGTTGTTCGTTTAACTGTATTTATTGTGAATGCGGATTGAATGAAGAGCGTCGGCCCCATAGCAAGATGCCTACCCGGCAGGCGGTGAAGGATGCATTGGAGGAAAGGCTGTCGGCGATGCAAGCGGCGGGGACGGCTCCAGATGTCATCACATTTGCCGGGAATGGAGAACCGACAATGCATCCGGATTTTGCGGTGATTATTGACGATACGATAGCGTTGCGCGACCGCTTTTTCCCAAAGGCAAAGATTGCGGTTTTGTCTAATTCGACGATGTTGCATAAAGAAGATGTTTTTCGGGCTTTGAATAGGGTGGAAGATAATATTATGAAGTTTGATTCAATCTTAGATAGCCGTATTCAGCAGTTGAATGCGCCAGTATCTCCTACTTTCACCTTCGACCGCTTGCTGGAGCAATTGTGCCGTTTCAATGGAAATGTAATCATACAGACCATGTTCCTGAAAGGTGAGGTAAACGGAGAGAGCGTGACAAACACAACCGAACATGAAGTGTCCGGTTGGTTGGAAGCCTTGAAACAGATTCGTCCGAAGCAGGTTATGATTTACACGCTCGACCGTGAAACTCCGATCAAGAACCTGCGGAAAGTGCCGAAAGAAGAGTTGGACGCCATTGCCGAACGTGTGCGTAAAGAGGGGTTTGACGTGACGGTCTCTGCTTGACGGTCTTCCCTTTTTACGGGTTATAGACTTCTATGATTTGTCCGCTTAACTGGAGGAGCGAGATTTCGCAGATTTTGGTGGAATATTCGGCAATCGACTGGCGTTCTTCTGCTTCAAGCAGGCTGATTTGTGCTTCGCGCAGTTCGATGCCGGAAAGTTCTCCCAGTTTGTATCGGTCGATGGCAATGCGGTAGTTCTCGTGTGCGGCAACCAAGTTTTCCTTTTCCAAGCTCCATAAATCGAGGTTATTGCGGTAAGACATCCAGAAATTACTCAGGTTGGCGCGTAGATCCAATTCCAATTCTTGTACGCGCAGTTCCTGATTGCGTATTTGAATGCGTGCGTTCCGCTGTTCCCGCTTCCGGTTAAAGCCGTCGAAGATATTTATACCGACG
>CALUTX010000314.1 GCA_944323815.1 uncultured Parabacteroides sp.
GCGCTCGAGCAGTGGGGATACAAATTGTAATTGACAATTGATAATGGACAATTGACAATTAGGCTTCGCGCTCGGTGAAAAATAATTGTCAATTCTCAATTCTCAATTGTTAATTCCTCCGGCGGCTCGCGCGGAGAGCAGACACAAGATAGGTACAGTAAAAAAGTAAACGATATGAACAAAAACAGCAATAAAACCAAACACGGACTCCGCCTCGCGCTGCTCCTGCTCTTAGGAATTGTCAATTGTCCATTGTCCATTGTCAATTCCCAAGAGCTTATCCCTTACGGCGACATGGACCAGTGGGTCGTCCGCGAGATAGAGGAATCCGGCATCATCGGCGGGGAGACGAAGCTTCTCTATGAGTTGGGGCCAACGGATACGCTCGTCGGGAACAATGCTTACAAGAATATGGGGGGGTCGCCGTGGCACACGTCCAACGTGATGGCAAAGGTCATGGGCGTTGTCAAGACCAATACCTCCGTCTTCCCCGAACGACGCGACGACGGCTGGTGCGCCCGCTTAGAGACACGTATGGAGAGCGTGAAGGTCTTAGGACTAATCGATATCGAGGTTGTGGCAGCCGGCTCCATCTTTGCCGGCACCATCTATGAGCCAATCAAAGACACGCGCAACCCGCAAGCCAAGCTGATGTCAGGGATTCCTTTCACCCGAAAACCCAAAGCCATCCAGTTTGACTACAAGGTGAAGCTCGCACCGGAGAAAGACCGCGTGCGCAGTACCGGCTTCAGCCGCAAGACGCGGGTCGAGGGGCAAGACTCCATCGCCGTCATCCTCCTCCTGCAAAAACGGTGGGAAGATGAAGAGGGGAATATTTATTCGAAACGGGTCGGCACAATGGTACATCGCTATACCGTCTCCAGCAACGATTGGGTAAATGAGGCGACCTACCCGATTCTCTACGGCGACATCACCGGGCATCCCGATTACCGTTCCTACATGCGTATCCAAGTGGAAGAACGCTATACGATGAACAGCAAAGGCGAAAGCGTCCCCATCCAAGAAGTGGGCTGGGCCGACGCTGGCGACACGCCGACACACATGGTCTTGCAATTTACCTCCAGCCACGGAGGCGCCTATATCGGTTCGCCGGGCAACACGATGTGGATAGATAATGTGAAACTCATTTATTAAATTGAGAGTTGAAAATTGAGAATTGAGAAATATCAGTTAGTGTCATTTCTCAATTCTCAATTTTCAACTCTCAATTCAAAAGTCAATTAATATGATAAAAGACGAAATACTCCGCCTACGGCAAGAACTGGAGCAGCACAACTACAACTACTACGTGCTTTCGGCACCGACCATCTCCGACCGCGAGTTTGACGAGATGATGAAGAAACTCCAGCAATTGGAAGCCGAACATCCCGAATATGCCGATCCTCATTCTCCCACGCAGCGCGTCGGAAGTGACCTTTCCAAAGAGTTCGCGCAAGTGGCGCACCGATACCCGATGCTCTCTTTAGGCAACACCTATTCGGAAGAAGAGGTAAAGGATTTCTATGAACGGGTGGCACGCGAACTGAACGAACCCTTTGAAATCGTGGCGGAACTGAAATACGACGGGCTTTCCATCTCCCTCATATATGAAGAGGGAAAACTGGTGCAAGCTGTCACACGCGGTGACGGAACGCGCGGCGACGACGTGACGGCCAACGTCCGCACCATCCGCTCGATTCCGTTGAAGCTGATGGGCAGCGGTTATCCGGCCGCGTTCGAAATACGAGGCGAAGTATTGCTCCCTTGGGCTGAGTTCGACCGCCTGAACAAAGAGCGTGAAGAACAGGAGGAACCGCTGTTTGCCAATCCGCGCAACGCCGCTTCGGGTACGCTGAAGCAACAGAATCCGGCTATTGTCGCTGCTCGCAAGCTGGATGCCTACTTCTACTACCTGCTGGGGGAAGAGTTGCCGGCGGAAACCCACTTCGACAATTTGGAGGCAGCCCGCTCATGGGGATTCAAGATTCCCGACGTCATACGGAAATGCGCAAGTCTGCCAGGCATTTATGATTACATTGCGTATTGGGACACCGAACGAAAGAACCTGCCGGTCGCCACAGACGGCATTGTTTTGAAAGTAAACGACCTGCGGCAACAACGCTTTTTGGGTTATACTGCCAAGAGCCCGCGCTGGGCGATTGCTTACAAGTTTCAGGCGGAACGCGCCGTCACGCGGTTAAACTCCGTTTCCTTTCAGGTGGGACGGACAGGAGCGGTCACGCCGGTTGCGAACCTTGAGCCGGTCCTGCTGGCCGGGACAATCGTCAAACGCGCCTCGCTGCACAATGCGGACATCATCGAAGGGCTTGATTTGCATCTGGGAGATAGGGTGTACGTGGAGAAAGGCGGCGAAATCATCCCCAAAATCGTTGGGGTAGACACCGAAGCCCGCTCGATGCTGATAGGAGCAAAAGTGCAATTCATCCGCACCTGTCCGGAATGCGGCACGCCACTCGTACGGCCGGAAGGGGAAGCTGCCCACTACTGTCCGAACGAATCCGGCTGCCCGCCGCAAATCAAAGGCCGCATCGAACACTTTGTCACCCGC
>CALUTX010000315.1 GCA_944323815.1 uncultured Parabacteroides sp.
CATCGCGGACAAGGTATTCGCCCGTTCGAGAAGCGTTGCACAATTATTTGTATAATAGTTCACTATCTCCTTTTTCGCAGCCTGTAACATTTCTCGGAGTGCCGGTGCGTGTGACTTGATTTTGGAAAAGGCGTTGATGTATGCTTTGGTTTCCGTTTCTCCAATGCCCGAGAGCGTGATTGCTTTTGTAGTAAAGAGTTTGTTCTCAATGACATCTCCGACTATGAACGTAATATCCATTTTCTGCGATATACGGGTCGGAGCGGTTGGAATGATGTTTTTCGACAAGATATTTACTTTTGCAGTGAGTACAAAACGTTCTACATATTGATTGTCCGCCATTCCTTGCTCGGCTAACAAACTTTGCAGCCGGGTTTCCAGATTGCGGGATGCTTCTGCTGGCATTTGGTCGTCTGCCATCATAGCATAGATGGATAAATTGCTTTCGTTTTGAGCAACCGCTTGATGGACGTTTCCTTGAAACAACCATAAAAAGTGCATAAGTATACAGAATAAGACAGTTGTTTTCATTTTTATTTTTCTCCTAAAACGATGATTGCCTCTCCCAGTCCGCGAACCATGACTTTAGAAGTAATATGGAAAGGCGATTTTTGTAAATACTTTCTTAATTCGGTAGCGAAATCTCGTGCGTCTTGTGCTTTCCCTTTCTCGTCGAAAAGCGGGATGCGTACTTGTTCAAATTGCAAAAACGATTCGCTGCCGTCACTCAGGTTGTATACCGAGTTTATGGTATGTTTGTCCAACCATTCTTGGATACAGTCCGTCAGCTCCTCGCCGTCATATTCCGTTTCCAAATCATTTTCCCAATTGTCCCAACAACGGACAGTCAAAAGAATCTCCCGTCCGTTCTTTTGTTGGTCTGCATACCAATCGTCCAGTTGCCGGTCAAAAGGCTCGATATGTTCCTTTACAGTCTGTTCCAGCAATACAGGGATGATTTTTTTAGAGGCCTTGCTTGTGCCTGTCGATGTGGCAATGCGTTTGTTCGTATAAGCGTCGAATGCTTCTAAGGTAAAAGAAACGGAATGTCCTTTCGTTTCTTTGTTGATATTCCAACCGATTTGGATGACGATATCCGATTTTATTCTTCTTTTCAACACATCCAACGGGGATTCGGCCAAAGAGGCACCGCTTGTTTTACTCGATGTCACATTGTCTTCGGCTGTTTTAATGGCGAGTGTTTTGATGGTTTGTTCCGCATCTTTCAAGCTATATCCCATAGCGGTTAGAAGCTCTCCGATTTTACTGATAACTTGTGGAAGCTCAATATCTTCCCTGAAAGCCTGTTGATAATTGGGTACACGTACCTCCATCCCTTGATTAGAATACGTGGTCATAAAGTAACGCTGATTACACCAATTGTCACTGGGCAACAACATGATTGTAGGCTTTTTGGGGGCAGCCAATGCGTTACCTGCAAGAAAAAGAATCCATACTGATACCCAAAAGAGACTTGTTCGTATCATTTCTTTTTTATAAAACGACGCCTCTTTCCAGCCCCCAAGATTAAGGCAATTAACAAATACAAAAAAAGCGCAGGACTTGTTCTGTTCATCAAACATCAGGCATCGCCAAACGCCCCGCAAAAATGAACGAAGAAACAATATTCCCACGCTGTTCGTATGATGCAGCAGGATATGGATAGTCCACTCCCGTACATATACAGATACAGAATGAGCGTTACATTGTCTTCATCCCTTTGCTTGAAATTGGCGATTTCGATGTTTAGGATAAAGCAAAAAACGCTTTCTTAAAATAGTTCGGCATACACTCACGCCGAATACTGCAAAGATAACGTTTTCTTTTTCAATGCAACGCTCGTTGAGAATATTATTTCTTCAAAAGTATGTATTTTTTTCATTCCACCAAACGTCAAGCAAAAGAAAACGATAATGACAAATAAAAACGAACCCCGCCCGATAACTTTTCCGTTATCCGGCAGGGGCTTTTCGTTTTCAAAGAACAGGAAGATTACAATCCGCCGGGACGTTCTTCCTCTTCTTCTCCGGAGCCTTCCTCAGAACCGCCACCGGTTCCGGTATTTGCTTGGGTGTCGTTCGTGCTGTCCTTCACGTCAAACTCAAACTCGATTTTTTGCATCACTTCGCGCAACTCCGTGCTCGGCAAGAAACGGAGCTTCACTTTATAGATGCTATCAACGTTCGCTTCTTTCTCCACCTCGCTGCTCTTCGCATTGAACGAAGGAATGAAGGTTCCGAAGCCATCTACCTGTACGGCATGGCCTTGCTTGATAAAGGTCTTCAGGGATTTTACCAATCCATAAAGGGTGATTTGCACCATACCCATATTAACACCCGCAACCTCTGAAACTTGTTCGCAGAGATGCTCGAAATTTACTACCGTAGCCCTATCAGGGACTAACACGTACTTTTGGGTCTTTGTTTCATCAAAGCCAAAAGCTTTCTTTATGCGTCTTACTCTTAACGCCATATTAATATTCTTTTTTTGGTTTTGCAATTTTGGAAGCTTTCACTCTCGCTTGCTTATCCGTATAGCTTCCTCAGCTACACTTAT
>CALUTX010000316.1 GCA_944323815.1 uncultured Parabacteroides sp.
GAGCGAAATTGACCTGCATTTCACCGTCGATCATCATCTCCGGGCAGTTCTTGTGCAGGTAGTCGATTGCATCGTGTACCTTCAGCGGACTGCCTTGTTTGTCGGAGCCGAAGTTGGAGTAAGAAAGCATTGCCATAACCGGCTCGTGGGCGAAGAATTTCACTGCGTCATGTGTCAAGCGGGCAATGTCAATCAACACTTCTGTCGACGGGTGCCGGTTGATGAGCGTATCGGCGATAAAGAAAGTTCCCTTCTTGCAAGTCAGGATGTTCAACGCGCCGAAATGCGAATAAGGCTTGCGGATGCCGATAATCTGTTCGGCCAACTTGGTGACTTCCGAGTAGCGGCTGTAAACACCCGTGACAAATGCGTCAGCGTCACCCGTTGCGACCATCATCATACCAAACGCATTGCGGTCTACCATCTTCTCGCAGGCTTCCGAGTACGTAACCCCTTCGCGTGCCTTCTTTTCTGCCAAGATACGCGCATAGCGATGGCGGCGTTCCGTTTCGCGGTCATGCCGCAGGTTGACAATCTCGATACCGTCGAGGCTGATGTTCTCTTCGGCTGCGATCTTTGCCAAACGTTCTTCGTTGCCCAAAAGAATCGGATAGCAGATGCCTTCTGCTTTGGCTTCGGCAGCCGCTTTCAGCATGTTGACGTGGTTGGCTTCGGCGAAAACCACGCGCTTCGGGTTTGCTTTCGCCATATCGGTGAAGGAACGGAGCAATTTGTTGTCATAGCCCATCATCTCACGCAGATGGTTGGCATAACCTTCCCAGTCGGTAATTGTCTTGCGCGAAACACCTGATTCGATGGCGGCTTTGGCTACGGCGCAGGATACGCGCGTCAGCAAACGCGGGTCGAGCGCTTTCGGCAAAATGTAGTCGCGTCCGAAGGTGGTGCGTTTCAGCTTGTAGGCGGCGTTGACAACGTCGGGCACCGGTTCCTTTGCCAGTTGGGCAATGGCGTAAACAGCAGCCAGTTTCATCTCTTCGTTGATGGCTTTTGCGTGTGTGTCGAGCGCACCGCGGAAGATGTAGGGGAATCCTAACACGTTGTTGATTTGGTTCGGATAGTCCGAACGACCGGTGGCGAAGATAATATCGTCGCGCGAAGCCATCGCGTCGGCGTAAGAGATTTCCGGATTCGGGTTGGCCAGTGCAAAGACGATCGGGTTGACGTTCATCGAACGTACCATGTCTTGCGTCAATACGTCGGCAACCGATAATCCCAAGAAGACATCCGACCCGACAACCGCCTCTTCCAGCGTCGTGATATCGCTGTCGATGGCGAAGAACTTTTTCGATTCGTTCAGGTCTGTGCGGCGTGTCGTGATGACTCCTTTACTGTCGCACATGATGATGTTCTCTTTCTTTGCCCCGAGCATGATGTACAATTTCGTACAAGAGATAGAGGCAGCACCTGCACCGTTTACAACAATCTTGACATCTTCGATTTTCTTGCCTGCTATTTCAAGTGCATTGATAAGTCCTGCGCCGGAGATAATAGCCGTTCCGTGTTGGTCGTCGTGCATCACGGGGATGTCGAGTTCCTCTTTCAAGCGGGTTTCGATTTTGAAGCATTCTGGAGCCTTGATATCTTCAAGGTTGATGCCGCCGAAAGTGGGAGCAATTGCCTTGACCGTCTCGATAAATTTGTCCGGATCTTTCTCATTGACCTCGATGTCGAACACATCGATTCCGGCAAATATCTTGAACAACAGCCCTTTTCCTTCCATCACCGGCTTGCCTGCCAGCGGACCGATGTTACCCAATCCCAATACAGCTGTTCCGTTCGAAATGACGGCGACCAAGTTCCCTTTGGAAGTGTATTTGTAAGCATCCAGCGGATTCTTCTCGATTTCCAAACAGGGCTCTGCGACGCCTGGCGAATAAGCCAGCGACAGGTCGGCCTGCGTACTGTACGGTTTGGTGGGAGTGACTTCTATTTTTCCCGGTTTTCCCTCCGAATGGTAACGGAGTGCTTCTTCTTTAGTGATTTTAGCCATGGATTTTTATGTTTTATATTATGTATTTATTTTTCGTGTAATCGCGCACAAAAATAACAAATTATAGGGAATATATGGTCGTTTGCTTACATTTTGACGTATATTTGTGTCGTTAAATAAGGAAAAAAGCATGTAATTATGTTTGATAAAATAGTCTCAATAGAGCCGGTCGGGTTGAATCGGGAAGCAACGGAACGCTTGCAGTCATTAGGAAAACAGGTAGTTATGTTTAGTGATAAACCGGAGGATGAAGAAGAAACAATCCGCCGCATCGGCGATGCCGATTGCGTGCTGGTCTCTTTCACGACACCGGTACGCCGAAGGGTCATTGAAGCCTGTCCGAACATCCGATACATCGGCATGTGCTGTTCGCTTTATAGCGAGTCGAGCGCGAATGTGGACATCGCCGCCGCGCGTGAACGGGGAATCACGGTCTTGGGCATCCGCGATTACGGAGATGAGGGCGTGGTGGAGTATGTCATCAGCGAGTTGGTTCGCCTGTTGCATGGTTTCGGCCCTTATCAATGGAAGAAAGAGCC
>CALUTX010000317.1 GCA_944323815.1 uncultured Parabacteroides sp.
GGGTGTAGCGCAGTCCGGTTAGCGCACCTGCTTTGGGAGCAGGGGGTCCCAAGTTCGAATCTTGGTACCCCGACAGATGTTAAAAAACAGGAGAAGGGATTACTTTTCATAAGCAATCCCTTTTTATCTTTTCTACGATTATGTTTTGCTTTCCGATTATAAAACTATTCATAAGTCTTATTGCTTATCTCATCATTCCTGCACCACTGTTTCCCGAATCTTATTCGACATTGCTCTATTCTTCCGAAAATGAATTGTTGAGCGCCCGCATTGCCCCTGACAGCCAGTGGCGTTTTCCTCCAACAGATTCATTGCCTCGCAAATATACAACCTGTTTATTGGCTTATGAAGACAAACATTTTTACCAGCACCCGGGGATTGACCCGATTGCTATTTTACGTGCCGTCCGACTTAACCTGTCGGCCAAAAGGGTGGTTAGCGGAGGAAGTACCATCACCATGCAGTTGGCACGCATCGCACGAGGGAACCGGGAACGGACACTTTATGAGAAAATACTTGAAACGGGATGGGCACTGTTGCTGGAAGAGTTATACAGCAAAGAGGAGATTTTAAACCTATACGCCTCCCATGCCCCTTTTGGAGGGAACGTTGTAGGAATCGAAACAGCTGCATGGCGTTACTTCGGTCGCAGTGCGCATGAGCTTTCGTGGGCAGAAAGCGCGACCCTCGCCGTGCTGCCCAACTCTCCCGCCCTGATTCATCCCGGCCGAAATCAAGCCCAGTTGAAAGCCAAACGGGACAGGTTACTCTCTACACTCAAGAAGAAAGGCCTTTTGGATGAAACGGATTACGAACTGGCCTGTTTGGAACCCTTGCCGGAAGCCCCTCTGCCCCTCCCCGACGAAGCGCCCCACCTGCTCGAACGGCTGATGACAACTACGCAAGGCGCACGCATCCAAACTTCCATCCGATATGCTTGGCAGCGGCAAGCACAAACCATCGTCAACCAATATGCACAAACCTACCGCTCCAACCATATTCACAACGTGGCAGCCATCATCACCGACACGGAAACCGGCGAAGTGCTGGCATACGCCGGGAACACGACCCTCCCGTCCGAAGACGACCAAGGCGCTCAAGTCGACATCATCACATCGCCGCGAAGCACGGGTAGCATCCTGAAACCTTTCCTCTACGCTGCCATGCTGCACGACGGCATGTTGCTGCCGGGCACGCTCGTTTCCGACGTGCCACTCAACCTAAACGGCTTCACGCCGC
The DNA here is from genome assembly GCA_944323815.1 of uncultured Parabacteroides sp. GTDB lineage: Bacteria > Bacteroidota > Bacteroidia > Bacteroidales > Tannerellaceae > Parabacteroides. The sequence goes on from CALUTX010000317.1 coordinate 1,240, forward strand.
AAAACTTCAACAAGACATTCTACGGGGCTGTTCCGGCACATCTTGCCATCGAACGTTCGCTGAACGTTCCACTCGTCCGTATGCTTGCGGCTTATAATACGGGACGATTCATGTCTTTGCTCAAAAAACTGGGTATGACCACCCTGCGTTTTTCCGAAGAACATTACGGCGTATCGCTCATTCTCGGCGGTGCCGAAGGCACACTATGGAACCTGACGGGCATGTATGCTTCGCTGGCACGAACCCTCCTGCACTACCATCCCTATAACGGACGCTACGAAGCTGCTGACATCCATCCGCTAACGCCATTCCCAGCATGCCCCCAAATTCCCATCCAATCCGTTGCAGACCCGCGACTCAGCGACCAACCACTCCTTTCGGCTGCCTCCATTTGGTTTACCTTCGAAGCGATGTCGGCCCTCAACCGTCCGGAAGAAGAAGCCGACTGGCAGCAGTTCAGTTCGATGAAACGTGTCGCATGGAAGACGGGCACGAGCTACGGCGGTCGCGACGCGTGGGCCATCGGTGTCACGCCGCGCTACACCGTCGGTGTCTGGGTAGGCAATGCTTCCGGCGAAGGCCGTCCGGGACTAACCGGCGTGGGCAACGCCGCCCCTGTCCTTTTCGACCTTTTCTCGTTCCTGCCGGAAAGCGGATGGTTCGACAAACCGTATGACGAATTGGAACCGATGCCGATTTGCCGGTTGAGCGGACACAAGGCCTCTTCCATTTGCGAGCCGGTCGACACGCTCGACATGCCAGCCTCCGGGCAACACACCGCCCCATGCCCCTACCACCGGCTCGTCCACCTCTCTGCCGACGGCCGCTACCAAGTGAACAGCCTTTGCGAGTCCGTCGACCGGATGATAACACGCGCGTGGTTCGTACTTCCTCCCGCACAAGAATACTATTATCGCAATTATCATATCGATTACCAGACACTTCCCCCTTTCAAACCGGGGTGCGGACAGGAACAGAGTCGGCTGATTGATCTTATCTATCCGGAGCACGGCGCCGTACTGTATCTCCCGACCGGCTTTTCCGGCCAATCGGAGCAGTTCGTGTTCAAAGCCGCCCATGCCCGTCCGGAAGCCACGCTCTATTGGCATGTAGACGACCGCTATTTGGGAGAAACCGTCGGAAACCATCAAATAGCGTGTACCGTAGGGCCGGGGAAGCATCTGCTCTCTCTTGTCGACAACGAAGGCAACCAAAAGAAAATCCTGTTCGAAGTGAAATAAAGGTTGCCCGGATTTTCCCGCCGAGAAAAAATTTTCCCCTGCC
>CALUTX010000318.1 GCA_944323815.1 uncultured Parabacteroides sp.
CTGATTGTTGCGCAACAGGTTCAGCTGTTGATTGTTTTTTTCCAGTAATAATAATATTCCGATTGACAACTTTAAAGCTACAATCCGGTAGGATTGTAGCCAGTATATCTGATATACTGGTGTTCTCGACATTCACCGAAACGCGCTTGTCTGTATCGATTACATTATCATTGTAATAAAAAGTAAAGTCACTACGGCTTTCTATGTTTTTCAAGACTTCCTTGACTGTCGAGTTCTCCATCTTCAGATTTATCCGTGTTTCCTGAGCTAACGATTCCGTAGCTGAAACTCGAAATAGCATCACAGTCAATAGAATTAGGACTAATCTCATCACTCGAATGTTTTTTTGTGTTAAGAAAAGGCATGACACACCTTCTCCATTAAAATTCTTCATACTTTTACATGGATTTTTGTTAGACATTATCGCAAAAGCTCTGCCAGGAGCTGCGATAGGGTTTTAAATTCTCACGAGTAGGTGGATGTTTGCGGCATTCACCTATTTTTTTGTTACATTATTCCTTTCCCATAGGCATTCTCATTTTAAGTTTATATTCATTTTCATTCTCTCGGTATCACATAGGCTTTTCCACCTTTGATTTCATATCGAATCGGTGCAATCTGTGCCATCGCTGCCAAAACCTCTTCGAGGCTTTCTTGGCGAATGGTAAACGAAAGGCGTGTCTTCGCAGCAAACTGCTCGGGACATTCCATTTCTATTTTATAACGGCTTTGCATACTCACCAAAATGTCCGCCAGACAATCGTTGTCAAAAACCAGACGATCTTTCATCCAATCGGTATATAAATTCGCTTTCACCGTTTCAACGGAACCACGCTGGTCTGCCTTCCGATAATCAAACAGTTCGTTCGGTTTCAAATAGACCGGTTCAGCCAATCCTTCACCGGAAATCTTGACGCTTCCTTCCAGCAATGCGGTCTGAATCGACGTTTCCGAGGCATAACTGTTGACATCAAAACTCGTCCCCAGCACCTCCACGCTGAGCGCACCCGCCTGTACGACAAAGGGTTTCAACGTATCTTTTTCTACCTCAAAATAGGCCTCTCCTTCCAACACGACCTCTCGTTTATCTCCCGCAAACCGGTCCGGATAAGTGAGTTTGCTTGCCTCGTTCAGCCAAACCACCGACCCGTCGGGCAGTGTGAAACGGCCTTTGCTTCCTTGAGCCGTAATCAATTGGTTCTGAACGGCGATCAACGGTTCGCTTTGCGTTCGTTTCCCGATGCCATACCCCATTGCCAAAACAAGTAACACCGTCGCTGCAATCCCTGCCCAACGTGCCCAAACAGGCAGATGCCATCTTGCCGATTGCTCGCGGCCGATTCTTTCCTGTTCTTGTTGGATACGTTGACGGAATTTCCCTAATGCGATATCGACTTCCAATTCGCTCCCCTCCACAGCCCGGCAAGCAATCCACAGGTCGCGCGTCGTCATGAAATCAGAACGGTTCCCTTCCGTCTCCCGAAGCCATCCTAACAGACGTATCTTTTCATCCAAACTGGCTGAACCGTCCAGATAGCGGATGATGATTTCATTGATATCGTTTGTTTCTTTTTCCATTGAATGTCGTCGTTTATTGGTAATACAAAAAAAGAAGGGTTTACCCTACCTCCTCCTCCCCCAAAAATATCTTTTTTTCTTATCCGGTATCTTTTCCCCTGTTTCTCCTAACCTATTTTCATCTTTCCTACGGGCTATTTTATTTTTTACGTCCTCAAAAATATTTATGAGGGAGTCATTCATATTTTCGAGGACGTCAAAAATATTTGCGAGCACATCAAAAATAACTTTCTTAGGAAGCTTGTTCAAAAAAGATGGAGCAGGAACAGAATAAAAACAAGCAAGAGGTCATTTTTCTCCAAATAGTTTTTCAAACCAAACAGGGCTTTGCTAATTTGTTTCTCGACCGCTTTGATGCTGATGCCCAACTGTTCGGCAATCTCACGGTTTTTCAGGCCATAGCGACGGCTTAACGTGAAAATTTTGTTGCACTGGGGAGGTAGCAATTTGATATACTGACGGATTGCCTCCTCCAACTCGCTTGTCAAAAGAGGCTGCTCCGCACTCTGTACAGACGACTTCACGTAGGTATCCAGCACGTCGTCCTCACCAACCGTATCCAACGGAGTAACCGAAACAACACGTTTATTCAATGCATTCAGCGCATGCGTATAAACCGCTTTAAACAAATAGGCTTTGACTGACGCGTCCTCAAAACGAATCTCCTCACGCCGTTGCCAAAGCTCAAAGAAAACATCCTGCACGATGTCTTCTGCCAAATATTCGTCGGAAACAAAACGGAATGCATACGCTCTTAAAGGTTTATAAAAGCGTTTAAACAGCGTTTCAATCGCTGCCCAATCTTTAGGATGTGCTTCTCCTGACATGATTTTATGGCGACAAAGATACAATGATTTCGCTTACGATGTCTCCCGCTTCCCCTCCACCTTAATACGAATCGAGGAAGGCGTACGTTGCAGGCAATCGCAAAAGAAAGC
>CALUTX010000319.1 GCA_944323815.1 uncultured Parabacteroides sp.
ACCGGCAATTATTGTAATAATGGGCGGTTTTGTTCTGTTTATTGCAATGGCTTTCTATCAGCTTTATGTCGGAATGTTAGGCAAACGTTTCCGGATTCGGTTTTACCGAATTTACCTCCGTCCGCTTTGGTGATCAACGGACAGGTCAGCGCATAGGCTTCGCCACCCAATTTCCGGCGAATCAACTCCGTGCCGGTGGTGATATTTCCCCATTGGTCCGTTCCTCCCATTTGCAGGCGGCATCCCTCATGTTCGTACAAGTACATATAATCGTAGCCTTGCAACAATTGGTAGGAAAATTCGGTGAAAGACATTCCCACCGACGATTCGCGGCTTAACCGTTTCTTTACAGACTCTTTCGCCATCATATAATTAACGGTAATATGCTTGCCGATGTCCCGGATGAAATTCAGAAACGAATAATCTTTCATCCAGTCATAGTTGTTCACTAACTTAGCCGCATTGGGCGCATCAGAGTCGAAATCCAAAAACTTGGCCAATTGTTTTTTTATGCAATCCTGATTATGGCGCAGCGTCTCTTCGTCCAACAGATTACGCTCAGCCGATTTCATGGAAGGGTCGCCGATCATACCGGTCGCACCGCCCACCAAAGCAATCGGCCGGTGCCCTGCCCGTTGCAGATGCTTCAGCATCATGACCGAAACCAAATGGCCGATATGCAAAGAATCGGCCGTCGGGTCAATCCCTACATAAGCAGAAGTCATTTCTTTTTGCAATTGCTCCTCTGTGCCGGGCATCATATCTGCAATCATGCCCCTCCATCTTAATTCTTCAACAAAATTCATCGTTTTAGACTGTACTTTAATTAGATTGGTCGCAAAGGTACAAAAAAGGTTTTAACCCGCAATTTTCCTGTTGACAAAGTACGCAGCAGGAATTATCTTTGCCGGCAGCAAAAGTCCGAACACCCCTACTCTTTTCTTCGGCAGATTCCATCCATTTCTTCAAACAGCGTCGGCGTTTATACAATCAACAGCGGTGATTTTATAAACGCCGACGCTGTTTTTACAATCGGCGACGCTGATTGGAGAATACGTTCCAACCAACACAAATAGTTCAGGCAGAAAACAGAGTTTTGGCGCAGGTGTTTTAAGGAAATACCCAGCTTGGCGCAAATTCTGCTTGGAGAAAGCATTCAAAATCGCGAACTTTTCGCTATGTTTGCAACGATGTTTCGAAATTGTCTGTACATATTCTTATATATAGGTAGCTGTTTCCTGATGATTTGCCCGGGGCAGGCGCAAATCAGCCACGGCGGACAACCGTTGCCTCTCACGGTAACGAAGAGCGCGACGGAAGACTGGTTCGTCGAGCTGCCGCCATTCGACTTGGAAGAACAATTGCGTATCGACTCGCTGGAAGCGACAGACTTTCGCAACGGTTACCGTTTTGCCTATAAATTCATGACGGACTACACGCCCGAGAACAGCGGCACCCGTTTTACCCTCTCCGACGGGACACGTGTTTGGCGGTTGGGGATTCGCTCGCAGGGCGCACTTTCGTTGAACCTCCTTTTCAGTTCGTATCATGTGCCCGAAGGGGCGAAGCTGTTCCTCTACAACAGCGACCAGACCGACGTGCGGGGCGCGTTCAACCACCTCAACAATTCGGACCTGGGACTGCTGCCCGTTGCGCCCATCGAAGGAGAAGAACTGATCATTGAATATCAAGAACCGGCCGATGCGGAGTTTTCCGGCGAATTGGTTGTCGGAGAAGTCAATCACGGTTACCGGGATTTCCGAATCTCCGGCCCGCAGGAAGACCGCCAGTCATTTGCATGTATGCCTGCCGTCGCCTGCCTGCAAGACACGACCGACCGATACGACGAGGTGGAACGGAGCGTCGTCCTGCTGATTATCGACGGGAGTATCGGGTGCACGGGAACATTAGTCAACAATACGGCCCACGACGGGACCCCTTATCTGCTGACCGCCTCACACTGTCTGAATCGGGATTTTACGCTCACGAACCCGGATTATGCCACCATTGCCGGCAGCGTCGTTTGCTACTTTAATTATAACAGTCCGCAATGCGAGCCGGTAGAGCCCGGACGGACAGACCAAACATTGGCTTCGGCCTATTGCCGTGCGGTCAATGAGCAAACCGACATGGCGTTGTTGGAGATGCTGGATACGCCACCCGAAGCATACGGCGCCTATTACGCCGGTTGGAATGCCCAAGATGTCGGCACAGCGCCCTATGCCTGCATTCACCATCCGCAAGGCGCTCCCAAGCGAATCAGTCTGGCAGAGGGCATTGAACGGCGGACGTTTTACACCACGGCAACGGTGTTTGACGAAAACGCCCATTGGCTGGTCAGCCGCTGGACAGCCGGTTGCACGGCGGCAGGCTCATCTGGTTCGCCGCTTTTCGATGCGGAGAACCGCGTTTTGGGCGGATTGACGGGCGGACAGTCGCTCTGCAATAATCCCATCAACGACTATTTCTTCACCCTCCAAAGCTGTTGGAACGAACCGGCTGACAGCAGCC
>CALUTX010000320.1 GCA_944323815.1 uncultured Parabacteroides sp.
CATCTTGCGCTTCCCGGATGTGACGACGGACAAGCTACGCATCCGCATCCTCGCTTCGCGCCTCACGCCGACGCTCTGCGACGTCACCGCGCACCACTACGCCGCCCGTCCGCCTCGCCTCAGTGCCAGCCAAGACGTGAACGGCCTGATTACCCTCGAGCCCATGAAGCAAGACTTCGGCTGGAAAGCGCATGGCGAGAACACCGCCGAGAACCTGAACGCCGGCTTCAAGATTCACTACACCACCGACGGAACGGAACCTTCCGCCGCCTCTCCAGCATACAAAAAGCCCTTCCCGATGGAAAACGGCGAACTGAAAGCCATCGCCATCCTGAACGGCGAGCAGGGAGCCCTGCTGCAAGAACGCATCGGCTATGCCAAAAAAGACTGGAAAACGGTAACGGTAAGCAGCGAGAGCGACGCGCACAAGGCTACACTCGCCTTCGACGCGAACCCCAACACCTACTGGATGTCTGAAGCCGGCAAGGAACCGCACTCCCTCGCTATTGACTTGGGCAAAGCGCAAGCCCTCAAAGGTTTCGCCTATACACCCCAGAAAGAGAGCGACAAGGGAATGATGGCCAAAGGAAAAATCGAAATCAGCAACGACGGGAAGCAGTGGCAGACAGTCGAATCGTTCGAGTTCGGCAACCTCATCAACGACCCGAGCAAGCGTTACCACTATTTCAAACAGACGGTCAACACCCGCTACGTGAAAATTACGGCGACCGAAATCACCGCCAACACCGGCGTCGCAGCCATTGCCGAAATCGACCTCTTCTGACCCGGCGACTAAACAAAAAAATCCGCCCGACCTTCGCAGGTGGGGCGGATTCCAAAATCGATAAGCTTTTTCTAATCAAATATCTAATCAGAAAACAATATCTCGGGAAGGATAATATCTAATTCGTATACCATGAGGGCAAAGGACGTGCCAAACGCCCGAAAGTAATCATCCGACACCTCTAAACACCCTACAAAACAGGCAGATACAGCCAAACCCGCCGTATCTGCCTGTTTCTTTTATCTGTGGAATCAAGTGTGGAAAGTGTGGAATTTATACACACCTCACCCGTGGAATCGCTTCCCTCACCGCCCGCTTGTCGGCACGCGGAAGGTCTCCTTCGCCGTCCCGTTTCCGTACTTCTCTTTCAAGTAGACCGAGAAGAGAACTTCGCCCGTGCGCAAATCGGCAGGAGCTTGGACGGTCACGCGGTAGGTCACCCGCTCGTCGCGCGTCACACGTGCTATCTTCACCGGTTCCGAAAGCTGCAACTTCTGCCCCTGCTCTATCTGGACGACCGGCACCACGTCCAGCGCCTCCTGGAAACTGTTGTTGACAATCAGCAACGCGATGCGGCACTGCTCGCCCGCGTCGATTCGGCTGTTCTGGGTCGCGCTGTCCTCCTCGAGCAAAATATCTTCAATCTCCAACGCAGGAAGCAGGACGTAGGTCACGGTGTTCCGCTCCGGCACCCGTTTCTCGACCTCCACCTCGCCCGTATTGGCAGCTATCTGCGCTCCTGCCACGCCGCCGACCGCCGTCCCGACAAATGCGCCGATGTCGCCACCGATATCACTGTCTATCGCGTCGCCCACCGCCCAGCCGAACAGCCAGCCGACGAAGGCGCCGATCTGTGCCCCGACACCCGCCCGCTCCTCGCGGCTTGCCTGCTTCCACGAAGCACAGCCGGAGAGGAGGAACACCGCCGTCACGATGGATAAAATTACCTTTTTCATACCGTCTCTGTTTATATGCACAAACAAAAATACGCTTTTTTGCGTATCTTCGCGCACCGAAAAGAGAAAACAAACAACCGAAGCATGCAAACGAACCATAGTATGCCTACTCAACCCACTCCCCTTGCCGACTTGCAACGTCAGCAGACGCTGCTCCAACAGGAGTTCGACTACGAGAAAGCGATGTACCGCGAACAAACCGAACGCACCGGCCTCGCCCGGCGTATCCAACAGGGCATCTGCTGGTATCCCCTCCTCGTGGGCAAGCGTTACTACAACTCGCTCAACCAGCTGGTCGTCGAAGTCGAACGGCGCGAGGCGCAAGAGGTCGAACACAGCTTCGAATACGGTCGCCCGGTCTGCTTCTTCACCCTCGGCACGAACGAGCAGGTGCATTACCTGAACTTTTCGGCCGTCATCAGCTACGTGCAGGAGAACCGGATGGTCGTCGTCCTTCCCTCCCTGGCCGCTCTGCTCGATTTGGAGCGGGCAGACAGGCTCGGCGTGCAACTCTACTTTGACGAGACCAGCTACCGCACCATGCTCGATGCCCTCCGAAGCGTTTCGGCCGCCAAAGGGAACCGGCTGGCACACCTGCGCGATGTGCTGCTCGGACAAACGCCTGCCGGCCGGCGCGACCTCTTCCCGCTGCGCTTCCCCTACCTCAACAGCTCGCAAGAGGCCGCCGTCAACCACGTGCTCGCCGCCCGGGAGGTCGCCATTGTGCATGGGCCGCCCGGAACAGGCAAGACGACCACGCTCGTGGAAGCGATTTACGAGACACTCCACCGTGAGAACCAAGTCTTGGTCTGTGCGCAAAGCAACACAGCCGTCGACTGGATTGCCGAGAAGCTGGTCGACCGCGGCATCCCCGTCCTGCGCATCGGCAACCCGACGCGCGTGAATGACAAAATGCTCTCGTTCACCTACGAACGCCGTTTTGAGGCCCACCCCGACTATCCGGAGCTTTGGAGCATCCGTAAGGCCATCCGCGAAACCCGCCGGAGCGATGCCGACCGCGACACTGTGCGCAACCGCCTATCCCGCCTGCGCCAACGTGCCACGGAGCTGGAAATCAAAATCGACGCGGAACTGTTCGACGAAGCACGGGTCGTCGCCTCCACCCTCGTCGGCTCGGCCAACCGGGTGCTGACGAACCGCCACTTCACCTCCCTCTTCATCGACGAAGCGGCACAGGCCCTCGAAGCCGCCTGCTGGATTGCCATTGCGCGTGCCGACCGCGTCGTCCTCGCCGGCGACCATCACCAGCTGCCGCCTACCATCAAATGTCCCGAAGCCGCCCGCGCCGGCCTGAACCGCACGCTCATGCAAAAGGTCACGGAGCGCAAACCGGACGTCGTTTCGCTCCTCGACATCCAATACCGCATGAACGATGCCATCATGCGCTTCCCCTCCCGCTGGTTTTACCACGGCGCGCTCCGTTCCGCGCCCGACGTCCGCCACCGCGGCATTCTCGAATGGGATACGCCCGTCGTCTGGTACGACACCGCCGCTTGCGGCTTCGAGGAGCAAAGCCCCGCCGACAGCCTGAGCCGCGTCAACCGCGAGGAGGCGGCCTTGCTCGTCCGTCTTTTGCAACAATACATGGAGCGGATAGGCAGCGAACGGCTGCTCGATGAGCGCATCGACTTCGGCATCATCTCGCCCTACAAATCGCAGGTGCAGTACCTGCGCAGCCTCATCCGCAAGCAGGCTTTTTTCCGCCCGTTCCGGGAATTGATTACGGTACACACCGTCGAC
>CALUTX010000321.1 GCA_944323815.1 uncultured Parabacteroides sp.
GGCGTGTTTATCTTGCGCTTCACGTCGGGGGAGCTCAGCATCCCAGCCATCATCGGTTTCATCTCGCTCTTCGGTATCGCGACGCGCAACGGAATGCTGCTCATCAGCCATTATACGCACCTTAGGACGGTTGAAAAGATGCCGCTACGCGAGGCCGTCATGCAAGGCTCGTTAGACCGTCTGAACCCGATTCTGATGACGGCTCTCTGCTCAGCGTTGGCACTGATTCCGCTGGCCCTGAACGGTGACCAGCCCGGTAACGAGATACAAAGTCCGATGGCGACAGTCATCTTGGGGGGATTACTCACATCCACTTTCCTAAACGGATTCATCATTCCCATTGTCTATCTATTAATGAATAAGGAGGAACAACAATGAAACACAGGGTCTTTATCTATATAATCGCGCTTGCCGCCACACTGCGGGCGGAGGCGCAGACCTCGATAGAGGAGGTGCTTCGCAGCGTCGAGGCAAACAACAAAGAGTTGCAAGCCACTCGGCAACAGGTGGAGGCGCAGACGCTGGAGGCCAAGCTGGACAACAACCTGCCCGATCCGACTGTCACCTACTCGCATCTTTATGGGAACCAAGAGGGGATGGGCTTCACAGGTGAATTTATCGCCTCTCAGTCGTTCGACTTTCCTTCGCTGTATGCGCAACGACGTAAATGGTCTAAATTACAGGGAGAGAATTTCAATAAACAGGGCGAGGAGGTGCGCCAACAAATCCTGCTGCAGGCTAAAGAAGTTTGCCTTGATTTGATTTTACTCAACCAGCAACAACGACTGCTCGACCTGCGCCGGGAGAATGCCGAACAACTTTCGAAACTCTATGCCGAGCGGCTGGAAAACGGTGACGCGAATATCTTGGAAACGAACAAAATCAATCTGGAACTGCTCAATGTACGCAACGAAGCCCGTATGAACGAAGCCACCCGCACCGCCAAACTGCAAGAGCTTGCCGCACTCAACGGGGGAATAGCCATCTCGTTTACCGACACCGCCTATGTGCCTGTCGATCAACCCGCCTCGCTGGCCGACTTGCAGCAGGAGGTGCTGACGGCAGACCGCCGCTTGCAGTCACTCCGAAGTGCCCAGCAGGCAGCCTTGCGTCAAATCAGCGTCAGCAAAGCCAAAGGGTTGCCCTCGTTCGAGCTGGGTTATCGGATGAATCCCTCTTCCGGCGGGCAGCGCTACAATGGCTTCTTGGTGGGTATCAGCATCCCGCTCTTCTCCAACCGTAACAACGTCAAGCAGGCAAAAGCGCAGAGCCTCTATACCGACCTGCAATTGGAGAGTGCGACAACGGTAGTCGAGAATGAGCTGATGCAGCTCTACAACCGCTCGGTTGCTCTGAAAGCCTCCATCGACGAATACCGCACGGAACTCGACCGGCAAAACAGCCTCGCCCTGCTGAACAAGGCGATTCAAGCCGGACAGATTTCGATGATTGAATATTTTGTCGATGTCACCACGCTCTACCAGAGCCTGCAAAATTATATGCAACTGCAAAATGAATATCAAAAGGTGATGGCGCAGATTTACAAGTATCAATTATAACCCAAAGGGAAGGAAACGTATAGACCACACTCTATATGTTTCCTTCCCTTTTTATTGTTACGTCTTGTATATTGGTATAATGCTAATACATCTTCCTCAGTTTGTTCACTGCCTTTTCCAGCGATTCCTCTGGTTTGATGATATTATAATTCCCCCAAAAGTCCTTGTCGAAGAACAGCGTGGCGTCGTCTGAAAGGATTTGATTCTTACCAAAAGCCTCGCGAGCGGGAATGTTGGTTGCAGACGGTTCAATATCCGTCACGACCATCTCCGAAACGACTGCGTAAGAAGTGGCAAACAGTTTGCGCCGCCAGTCGCATTTGAAGCGGATTTCGTTGCGCACATAGTTGAGGTAAGTCTTGTCGCCGTGGTCGGTATAATTCACCAGATAAGTTACTTCCTCCGGTTTGAAGCGTAAACCGAACGGTTTACGGTGGAGGATGGCTTGCGTCGCCTTGTTGCGGTCGCTCACGTCCAGATTGAACTCGGCGCGGGTGAAGGAGAGGCGTTCCTTGTCGATGTAGAACCTGCCGGAATAGAGCGCGTATGGCAGCTTGCGGTTGGGCATGAAGCTGACTACGTATTGGGGACGTTCGTCGATGGTGGCAGGTTCTTCCAGGTGGAAATCATACAATGGGAGTACCTCCGGACTGAGCAACAGGTCGGGGTTCTTCACTACGTCCAGGTAAATGGCTGCGGTAGGTCCGCCCAGCAGTTTTACGGCCAACGTGTCGCTGGCTTTCGGACTGAGCAGGCGCCGGCCTTTGAGGATGCGTACACGATCTCGGCCGGCATCCTGCGTGTAGGGAGTCTTGTGCAGGTCGATGACAGCTTCGGCAATGTTGATATAGCGTCTACGTTTGCGGGCCGTTTCCCGATAGAAACCGGTTAGCCGGTCGGCTTGCGTACTGTAATTGGTCGGAATCTTTTTAATGGCTTCTTCTACCAATTCGCGGGGATTGCGTCCGCTGACTACCACTTCTTCCAGCATCAACGTGGACGGAGTCAGCCAGACAGTAGGCAACTCGGCATCGCCCTCCTTCAAGAGGATGCGTCGATTGTTGTAACCCAAGTGCGACACTTCGATGGCAACGTCTTCTACGGGCTCTTTCACTTTGAACGTGAACTCTCCATCGGCATTCGTTACAGTGGATTCCGTACTTCCGGCGATGGACACGTTGGCATAAGACAGGACTTTCTTGTCCGATTTGTCTTTCACAACTCCGCTGATGGTGACATACTTTCCGTCATCTTTCGGTTCTTCAATTGCCTTGACTGGTGTTAAATGCAGTAGGAAAAGGCAGAATAGGATGTACTTGTAGGTTTTCATTTCGTTCTATTTTTATTAGGTTATAGATTATTTTGCTTTATTGTTTCTTTATTTATAGATTCTATGATTGTTCTAATCCTGCAGGATTTGTATTGTCGGAAGCTCGGATGATACCAATCCTGTAGGATTTGTACTGTCCGAGGTTCGGATGATGCCAATCCTGCAGGATTTGTGCTGTCGGAGGCTCGGATGGTGCCAATCCTGTAGGATTTGTGTTGTCGGAGGTTCGGACGATGCTAATCCTACAGGATTTGTGCTGTCCGAGGCGTTTCTACTTCTATTATTCGCCGAATCCCATCCGTTGCAGCCACGCCTCCACGCCGTTGGCATTGCCGGGCATGTCTATGCCTGCGTCGTCGCTCTGCGGCTCGCGGATGTTGTCCGGGTCGAGGTCTTCGGGCAGCGTGGCAGGCAGGTGTTCCGAGTTGGGGGGGCGCGGTAAATGGTCTGCATCGACTCGTTCAGGTAGGTCGTTGCGCCGTAGGTGAAGAAGGGAATCACCACCTTGTCCGACAGGTCATACGCTTGTCGTTTATAATTTATCATTGCCTTCATTCATATACTTGTTTGAGGACAAAAATAGTGTGTATGAATGAAATGCCACATACATAAATTACAGATACTTGCACCCATTTTACTGATAAGATAGTAAGCGATGCGTTATAACCGTTCCTTTAATACCTCAAACAGCTCGTCTCTTGTGAACTGCTTGCAGCAGCCGGGCATCAGCAGGCAGGTATCGGCAGCGGCACGCAGGATTGTCTCGTCCGTGATGCCCATCTCGCTCCAGCGGGTGGGCAAGCCGATTTCCCGGATAAAGGATTCAAGGGCATCA
>CALUTX010000322.1 GCA_944323815.1 uncultured Parabacteroides sp.
ACATCCGCGATTTCCTTTTGATGGACGAGTGGAACTAAAGAATATGCCCGTCACAGTTTTTGAAGGCTGTGACGGGCTTTTTCCTTATTCTTCGTCCTGCGTTTCGTCATCCTCGGCGATGTCCGGCTCTTCATCCTCATTGATATAAGGCTCTTCCTCATAGCCGTCATCATCGAAAAAGTCCAGATCCTCGTCTTTCTTCTTTTTACCGCGCACGAATTTGAAGTAGTAGTAAGCCCCTCCGCCGATGCCGACAATGGCAATCACACCGATAATCAAGCCGATATTCGACTTGTTTTCCGACACTTCCGGCTCAGGTTCCGCCTCTTCGGTCGGTTCCGGCTCGGGTGCTGCACCGGTGCATTCGCTCATGTTGTTCTTGCAGACAGGGCATTCCGTATTGACCGCGCCCGCTTCGCACTTGGTATCACAGGTACAGGTTGTCAGCTCGGCTGCCGCCGTCTCATCCATAAGAGCAAGAAGGTCATCTTCATCTACCATGTTGAGGAAATAGGTCTGATACTGTTCCTCTTCCTCGTTGATGGGAGCATCATAATCAATCACGATATAGAAGGTGTTGCCAGCCTTCGTCTGGATCGTGATAAACTGCTTGTTTGTCGCCTTATCATAGAGAAGATCGCGGGTAGAGACATTGCCTTCCTCTTCAAACGGCTCACCCTCGTAAGGTTCAGGCGCTTCGGTCGGCTCCGGTTCAGGGGTTTCCTCCGGCTGGGTAGCCTCGGTGGCCGGAAGCTCCTGTTCGGTGTCTTCTGCATAGGCAAACGCCGGAAGAGTAAACGAGAAGCAAAGGGTAAAGCAGAGGGCAAGCGCCGCCAGAAGGCGGATTCCTTTTCTCTTAGTCATTTTCGCTCACCTCCATATCCATAATCTTCGGGGCATCCGCCTTGGCGGGCTTCATCGTGGAGAGGAAAGCCATGATCTGATCCTTATCCATGACCATAGCGCGGACAGTATTGATGATTTCGAGGTTTTCAAGCTCAGTCTTTTTAGTGTTCAGCTCTTTGAGCTGCGCCTGAAGGTCCTCGATTTTCTTTTCAGTCTTTGCGATTTCCGCGCAGACTTTCTGATATTTCGGGTTCATAGAAGCATCTCCTTTCGCTTAATAGGCAGGTCTGCCAAAGGCATAGAAATGAGACTGCCAATAGGAAGTGTTGATGGACGAATACTGAATGGGATCGCCGCAGTGGAGCATTACACCGTCACCGACATAAATGCCGACATGAGAAACGCCGGGAGTATCGTATGTGCCGACAAAGAAGACAAGATCGCCCGGCTTCGCGTCGCTGCTGGAAACAGGGGTACAGACATTGTAAAGCCCCTGAGCGCCCAGCCGTCCGGTGTTGACCAGCCCGCTATTGGTGAGGACATAAGAAACAAAGCCCGAGCAATCAAATGAGGTGGATGGGTTTGAGCCACCCCACACATAGGGATAGCCCAGGTACTTTTCCGCTTCGGTGAGAAGCGTTGCAAACTTCTCGTCGGACAGATAAGCCGGGTTGACTGTGTAGTCATCCGGCGGGTTTGTGATATACTTGTCCACATACTGCGAGCCGGGAAACAAGTCCTCACGGTTGCCCAGCGTGGACATATAGGCAGAGTACATGGAGAGCTGGTCTTCGCTCATCATGTAAATTGGAACATGGGAGAGATCAAAGTTTTCCAGCGTAACCGTGCAGATGTAGTAATTGTACGGGACTTCGACCTCATAGGTATAAGTCTCTGTGCTGGTCTCGCCGGTTTCAGGATCGGTGACAGTCGTTGTCCCGGTTCGGGTCTCTGTCCGATAGCGCACTTCAACCTCTACATCCTCGGTGAGAATGTACTGCTTGTCAAACAGCATATCGAGCGTGGATTGGACTTCATCCAGCGTAAACACACCCTCATGAAGCGCTGAGAGAATAGAGATCAGTACATAAGGGTCATGCTCGATTTCGTCGAGATCATAGTGGTATTCGTCATAATCGTGGGTGCTTTCGTATTTGTCAAGGTAGTCTTGCAGCTCCGCCTCCATCTGACAATACTGTGCCTCCGCACCGGTCATGGCATCGTCTTCACTCAAATAGGAAGAGGCGATGATAGAAGAGCCGGTCGAGGTGAACATCGCCGTACAAGAACTGATGCCAGCCGCAAGCAGCACAAGAATCATCAGACCCGCGCCGAGCCAAAGGAACACCTTCTTATTTTTGGAGAAGAACTCCTTGACCTTATCGGCGGCTTTTTCCTTGACTGATTTCCCGGTGCTTTTGACCGCGCTGCCCGCAGTCTGGGAGCCAGCCTTGCGAGCCGCAGCGTACTCCTTTTTGATCTGCTGTTTCTGATAGTGCTTATTCATATTGGCGCGGGAGCTTTTCATCTCGGGATTCTCAGCAACCGTCTTTTCAAAATGGAGCTTCCGGTCGGCGGATTCGGCTCGCTGTTCCAGCTTGGAGACTTTCTCAAAGGGCTTGTTTGTACTGTGCTCCTTGTG
Source organism: uncultured Parabacteroides sp. (assembly GCA_944323815.1). GTDB lineage: Bacteria > Bacteroidota > Bacteroidia > Bacteroidales > Tannerellaceae > Parabacteroides. The sequence goes on from CALUTX010000322.1 coordinate 2,489, forward strand.
ATGCTGATAGTGGCGCAAAACAGTCTCACCGGCAATCTCTGTCTTGTGGGCAGCTTCCACACCGGAGTTTTCCTGCTCGACCTCATGGATTTTGCCGTGAATGCCGGAGGCAAGGGTGTCGCCGACCTTGCGGACGGTCTTGTCTGCCTCAAACTGCAATTTGCTCTGTCCCTTGGGGACTTTCAGCTCATCCTCAAAATGGAGCCGTGTTTTGCCTTTGCCGGTTTCCTCGTCAAAGACACGCTCTTGCGCTTTCTGGGATTTGCGCTCCAACCGCTCGATCCTGCGGGAAGACGGAGTCTCTTCACCGAAGTTCGGCATTTCTGCGGAAGTTTCAGCCGCTCTTTCCAGAACAGCATTGCCGTCAATCTGCCTTTCGGCGCGGGGTCTGCTGACCTTGCCGGCAAAGGCGTTGTCAGCAATAGCCCTACCATAATCCACCCGTGGAGTGTGATGCACCTCGGGATGCGGAGAGTATGACGCTGTATTTTCGCTAACCGGCAGCTCACCCGGCTTATACTGCGGCACGGTATCTGCGGATTGTGTTTCGGCTATGGTTTGCCCTTCGGCGTTTTCCAGCTCATCGGGACTGAGCTGCCTACGCCTTCTGACCTCTTCGGCAATGTCGCTGGGTTCGGCATCATGGGGAGCAATAAGCTGGGCGTCTTCAAGCCGCTTTGAAATCCGTTCGGATGTACCTTCCGTGAGATTGTCTTCGACCGCGCCGTCCCGTGTCATCCTCGTGACCACCTTGTCACGGGGCTTTAGTTCTTCATGAGCCAGTGATCTCACCTCCAATCCGGGCATTAGCAAGCCCAACATACTCGGGATTCAGCTCAATGCCGATAAAATGCCGCCCCATCTGCTTTGCGACCATGCCGGTCGTACCGCTGCCCATAAAGGGATCAAGGACAATACCGCCATCGGGACAACCGGCGAGCAGACAGGTTTCGACAAGCTTCGGGGGATAGGCGGCATAGTGACTGCCTTTGAAGGGGACGGTGTTGATAATCCAGACATCCCTTTTATTCCGCAGCGGATTGATCATATCGTCGGTGATTGCGCCGTGTTCACGGGGGCGGTTGATGGTTTGCGGCTGATATTGTCCCGGGACTGCTTTGCCGTACTTGTTTCCGCCGTTCATGCCTCGTTTTAGCCGTTCTGCCGTTGCCGGAGCAATCGGTTCGGAGATCGCTTTGTAGTCAAAGAAATACCTCCGGGATTTGGAGAGCAAAAAGATATGCTCATAGCAACGGGAACAGCGGTCTTTGCAGCTTTCGGGCATGGGATTTTCCTTCATCCAGATGATGTCGTTGCGGAGATACCAGCCTTCATCCCGCAAGGCAAACGCCAGCATCCACGGAATGCCGATGAGATCCTTTGGCTTACAGCCCTCGACCTTGTGATTGAGCGCTACCGCCTGACCGGTTCTGCCCTTGGGATTTTTCATATCCAGATAATCGCCCTGATTGCCCTTTCCAGCGTAGGTGTCGGAGATATTGAGCCAGAGCGTACCATCGGGACGCAGAACGCGCCTGACTTCGGCAAACACTTCGGTCAGGCGTGAGATATATTCCTTCGGCGTAGTCTCTCTGCCGATCTGCCCCTCCACACCGTAGTCACGCAGCGCGTAGTACGGCGGGGATGTAACACAGCAATGCACGCTTTCATCGGGGAGCGTTTTCAGCACTTCAAGACTGTCGCCGGTATAGATTGTGTCAAGCTGTATAGTGTCAGCCTCCTTCCTTTGGGGTTTGATCTGCACTTAGTCGGAATAAAGCTCTTCCGGCTCGTAGTCATCGTCCAGCTCTTCGTCCCAGCGGTTCATGATGTCCTCCGCTTCCTTTGCGGCTTCGCGGTAAAGGGAGAGGCGATTTTTCTCATACTCCGCATAGGCGGGGAAAAGTTTGCCGAACTCCTGAATGGCGCGGACATCCTTGGTGCGCATATCCGATACCATGTCGATCAGCTCAGCCATCGTCAGAAGGTCTTCGACCATCATGTCGTACTTTTCTTTGGGGATGACCACAACTTCGTCATCATCCTCGGCGTCGGCAAACGGGCTTTCCTCCTTGCCGTCATAACAGGGGGACTCCGGGCAGCTCAGGCAATCGCCCTCGCAGTCAAAGCAAAGACAGCCCTCGCAGCCGCTTTCATCCTCTTCGATGAGACTTTCGGGATCGTCCACCTTCATCGCCTCGGCAATGTCCTCAGCGATCTTTTCGAGCTGAGGGGCGGTCTCTTTGATAAGCTGGTCAATGCGCTCACGGACATGGAGATAAGCGCGGTGATGCTTTTTCAGGGCAGTCTCCGTTTCCAGAAGACTAACAAGCTCGGCGTGGATGCCGAGCAGATCACGCATATTGCGGAAATAGAGGTTGATTTCGGTCAGCGGTACGGAAACACGGATTTCCTTCATATACACATATCCTCCTTACGATGCGGTTTCTTCGGGTTTGGTGGTCATGATCCGATACAACTCTGTGTCCTTGGGGAAGTTGTCCTTGAAAGGAACAATGGTAGAGCCATAGAAGATCAGCC
>CALUTX010000323.1 GCA_944323815.1 uncultured Parabacteroides sp.
GGGGCAGGGAATAGTTGAAATAGCGGGCGTCAAGCGCAATACCGATGCGCTGGTTACCGTTGAACGGGGCAAAGAGGTCAAGACCCAATGCGATGGTGTTTTCTTTTACACCGTCGTGGTCGGCGCTGGCGCCATACTTATGCCCGAAGTGGGTATAGTCGAAACGGACATCGTAACCCATTGGCGCGCCTTCTGCCGAGCGGACACCCACGTATCCCTGAATGGTCTGGTCTACCTGCCGCGTGTTGCGGTCGGCGAGGTCGAAGCCAAGCGTAGAACTGCTGCTGAAGGGAAGTCCGTAGTAATTATAGGCAGAATACCCGTAGCGGGCACCCAAGTCGAGCGTTGCACGTCGGAACAGGTGGCTGAAGCCGATGCCGCCCAAGTTGTCGTTAATCTTCGCCTTTACCTTCTCATGCTCCGGCTCGACCTCTTGGATGTACTTCACGTTGCCGTTCGTCGAGCGATGGGAGAACCAGATGTTCAGCTTGTCGCGGTCGGTACTGAGGATGTGGTAACCGATGTCACCGTTCAGGTTGAGATGCGTCCCCCCGCCAAAGTTGAAGTATCCCCGCCGTTTGTTATACTGGATGTCGGTCATGACGTTGCCCGAGGGCAGGAGCGAAATCTCCTTTTCCGGGTCGATGGGGAGCGTGAATGTCGCGTAGTCAATGGCGCGCTTGGTCACTTCCGGCTCTTTGACTTCCGGCAGGGTGTTCACCTTGTTGGCGTCCTGCACGGTCGGGTCATACTCACGTTCGAGGGTCATTTGCCGGTTCAGCTCTTTCTCTTTGGTTTGGTCTTCCTGTGCATGGACGGCGACGGCGCTACCGAGCAGTGCCGTCATGCAGAGCGCTTTTATCGTATATGTCGTTGTTTTCATCTTCTTTTAATTTTTTAATTTACCCAATCGGTCTGCAATCATGTCGGCGATGTCGTCCTCGCCTTTGTAGTTGTTCTGTAAGCTGGTAAGGTACTGCCGTGCTTGGAAGTCGTCACCCTGCCGGATGTAGATGTCGGCAAGCAGGACGAAGCCGCGTGCCAGCCAGTACTGGTGAGGCGTACCGTCTTCGATGAAATCCATCAGTACCTTTTCTGCTTCTTTGTCATTATTCTGGTCATAGTAGAGTTGTGCCAACAGATATTTGGCTTCTGCGCCTTGTACCGTGCGGGTGTCTTGGCTCAGCTTCTTCAGGTCGGCCAATGCCTTTTTGGGCTCTCCTTGCGCCAGATAAGCCTTGGCGCGGATATAACGGGCTTCGGCCTCGATTTCGGGCGAGAGCTTCGGGTCTTTCAAGAGGGCGTCTGCTGCGGTGAGCGCTTCTTCCTGCTTGTTGGTTTGCAGGGCACAGCGCATGATGCCGATGCGTGAAGCCTGTTTGTTTTCGGTACTTTCGGCTACCTCTTGCAGGCGTTTGAAGCTTTCCAGTGCTGTCGCGTAGTCTTGCTTGATGTACTCAATCTCAGCCGTGCGGGCAACGGCCTCTTCCATGAAGCGCGTATCGTTGCTGCTGATGACAGCTTGGAAGCGGCGATGCGCCTCGTCGTAGTCTTGCTTCGTGAAGGCGATGCTACCCAAATAGAAGTTGGCGTTTATGCTGAAGGCACCTTCCGGATAGGCTTGCAGGTAGTTCTCCAAGCTGCGACGTGCCCCGTCGTTGTCACCCCGCAAGAACAGCTTCTCGGCGGCGATGTAGGTGAGCGAGTCCTGCTCGTTTACTTCCAAGTGGATGTTTCCGCCGAGCGAGTTCACGTAGTCGGCATAGGCGTTGATGTCGTTGAGGTCGACATAGACGGAACGTAAATCTTGCAAGGCAACTTTGGCCTCTTCGCTCCCCGGATAATTATCGATAACCTGTTTGTAAGCCGTTAAAGATTTCTCCAGTTGGTTGTCATTATAATAAAGTAAGCCTAACTGGACGCCTGCTTTACGCGCCAAACTACTTTGTGGAAATTCGTGTAACAATTTCTCAAATGTTTGGGCTGCCGACTGGCTGTTATTGATTAGGACATAAGTCCGTCCTTTCTCGAACAACGCATCGTCTACGTATTGCGATTCTGGATATTCGCTGATGAGGCGGTCCATTGCCTCGATTTTCCCCTTGTAGTCTTTCTGTAGTCCTAACAGGAACCCTTTCTGATAGATGGAGTAGTCGCCTGCTGCCGGTGCGATTTGGGCGGCACGTGCGTAGTTCTCTTCCGCCAGGCTGAACTGCCGATTCTGGTAGAGGCAGTCGCCGATACGGTTGTAGGCGTCTGCCAGCGATGCAGCTTGTCGGTTCTGCTCCGTGTCCACGTATTGCCGGAACTGGCTAAGGGCTGTGTCATAGTTTTTCTGCTTGAAATAGCTGTATCCCAAGTTATAATAAGCCAATGCATACATGTCGGTATTGCGTTGGCGCGTATTGTTCAGATAGGTACGGTAGTCGGTAATGGCATTCGTATATTGCTCCTTTCGGTAGTACGATTCGCCGCGCCAGAAGTAGGCGTCGCAACGGGCTTCCGGGTTGTAGGTACCGAGCGCGATGGCTTGGTTGAACAGGTCGATCGCCTCGTCTATCTGCGTATTGGCAAATGCTTGCGTACCAAGTTGGAATAAGATGTTTTGCTTGGCACTTAATATCTTGTTGCTCGGTTGCTTGATCTTGTTGATAGAGTTGAGTGCAGCCTCGTAGTTTTTGGTGGTCAGGTAGACCTCAACCAGATAGTCGTTCACCTTGTCGGCGTATTGCGAATCGGGGAAGTCGTTCAGGAAGTCCTCGAAGATAGTGACCGATTCACCGAATCCAGTGAATGCCGTCTCGTGTATCAGCAGGGCGTAGTTGTACATGGCTACCTCTTTCACCTGCTTGTCGAAAGAGGCGGTCGCAGCTGCCTCGAATGCCATGCGGGCATTGTTTTTGTCGCCCGATTGCAGGTAGGCTTGCCCTAAGTAGAGGTAAGCGTTTTGTGTCAGCTCGTCGTTTTGCCGTACGGTTTGGCTCAACATCCGAATGGCTTGTTTGTATTTCCCTTTGTCATAATAGCAGACACCCAAAATATAAAGGTCGCTTCGGAGCGGGCGATCTGTCGATTTGACGTAACGGCTCAACATCTCAATTGCTTTATCTGCATCACCTTGATGATAGGCGGCGTCACCGACAATCCGATAAATCTCGTTGTTGTTCGGGCTGTCGGGATAGCGGTCGAGCAAAGCTTCACCGGCTTGGATCGCTTTGTCGTATTTATTTTGAATGAAATAGATTTGGGCGATGTAGTATTGCGCCTGTTCTTGGAATTCGGCACTCTCTTTCAAACGGGTGAACTCAATCAACGCATCGTCATATTTTCCCATG
>CALUTX010000324.1 GCA_944323815.1 uncultured Parabacteroides sp.
CAGATTTCGCAGAGCGAGAAAATAGAGAAATGGTTATACGATGTTACGCAGAAACTGATTGAGCAAGGCGCGACTACCTTTTACCTGGGCGGCTATGGAGCTTTTGACAGCTTGGCAGCGTCTGTTCTGAGATCGCAGAAAAAGCGGTATCCGCAGATTGAGCTGATCCTTGTTCTGGCCTATCTCAACACCGGGAGAGACACTTCCGGTTACGACAGCACCGTGTACCCGCCGCTGGAAACTGTGCCGCGCCGTTTTGCAATTTCTCATAGGAACCGCTGGATGGTAGAATCCGCCGATGTGGTGGTGGCCTATGTCCTCCATGATTGGGGCGGAGCTGCCACAACGCTGCGGTGCGCTAAACAGAAAAAGAAGCAGATTGTTTCATACCGTGACGAGATGGGCAGCTGAGGCTGCCCATTTTTGAAGGGAGGGAAATTTCATGGCAACCACACGCATCATGCCGCTGCATATCGGCAAGGGCCGGACCGAGAGCCGAGCCATCAGCAAAATTATCGACTATGTGGCCAACCCGCAAAAGACAGACCACGGCAGGCTCACCACCAGTTACGAGTGCGACAGCCGTGTGGCCGACGCCGAGTTCATGCTGGCCAAGCGCCAGTATATCGCTGCTACCGGACGAGTCCGAGGCGCGGACGATGTGATCGCCTACCATGTCCGCCAGTCCTTTTGCCCTGGGGAAATCACACCGGAGGAAGCCAACTGGCTGGGCGTGGAATTTGCCAAGCGGTTCACCAAGGGAAAACACGCCTTCATCGTCTGTACCCACATTGACAAGGCCCATGTCCATAATCATATCATTTGGAGTTCGGTCAATCTGGATTGTGACCGGAAGTTCCGCAACTTTTGGGGCAGCACAAAGGCCGTCCGCCGATTAAGCGACACCATCTGCATTGAGAACGGGCTGTCCATTGTTGAGAACCCAAAGCCACACGGGAAAAGCTACCATCAGTGGCTGGGGGACCAAGCGAAACCCTCCCATCGGGAATTGCTCCGTGCTGCCATTGACAACGCCCTGGCACAAAAGCCTGCTGACCTGGACGAGCTGCTGAAGCTGCTCCGGGAATCCGGCTGTGAAGTTTCCAAGCGCGGAAAATCCTACCGTCTGAAGCTCCCCGGCTGGAACAAAGTGTCCCGCCTGGAGAGCTTGGGTGAAGGCTACACCCTGGAGGACCTGCTGGCCGTTCTCGCCGGTCACAAGGAGCATACCCCTCGTCAGAAGTCCGTCAAGCAAGCAGCTCCGCCGAAGGTCAGTCTGCTGGTTGACATCCAGGCAAAGCTCCAGGCCGGAAAAGGTGCCGGGTATGTGCGGTGGGCTAAGGTTTTTAACCTGAAACAGATGGCGCAGACTGTGAACTATCTCACCGAGCATAACCTGCTGGAGTATGCAGTGCTGGAGGAAAAGGCTGCGGCAGCCACGGCCCGCCATAATGAGCTATCTGCCAAAATTAAAGCAGCAGAAAAACGAATGGCGGAGATCGCCGTGCTGCGGACCCATATCATCAACTACGCCAAAACCCGTGACACCTATGTGGCCTACCGGAAGGCCGGTTACTCCAAGAAATTCCGAGAGGAACATGAGGAGGAAATCCTGCTCCATCAGGCAGCCAAAAATGCCTTTGATGATATGGGGGTCAAGAAGCTGCCCAAAGTTAAGGAACTGCAAGCTGAATATGCTCGGCTGCTGGAGGAAAAGAAAAAGACTTATGCCGAGTACCGGCGCTCCCGTGAGGAAATGCGGGAGCTACTGGCGGCAAAGGCCAATGTGGATCGGCTCTTAAATATGGAGACGGGACACGATACCGAAAGAGAAAAAGACCACGAACAGCGATAAGCTGATCGTGGTCCAAAGCGTTCGCAGAACGCGCAGCCGTAGAATGAAATTCTGCGTTCATAGGGGCTTGGGGGCATTGCCATCAACAAGCGTTTGTGGCTAAATGGATAGCCACAAGCATTGCTTGCCATGATTATCCTGAATTCGGTATAGCTTCATAGTATCACTTAAGAAAGATAAAAAATCAAAAAACTCTGGTGAATCTTAATATTTGTTGACCAAACGCCTAATTGATGCTAAAATCAAGCTGTAATCATGCGTATTTATGGCCAAGGAGACGATGAATATGACATTTGCAGAAAGTATTAGACAGACAAGGCAGCGTTTGTTCTTTTCGCAAGAGGCTTTCGCTAAAGAGCTTAATGTGAATTTGACAACAGTAAGCCGTTGGGAAACAGGAAAAAGCAAGCCCAATATGTCTACCATGCGGCAAATTAAAGAATTCTGCTCAAAATATAATGCTGACTACGATCCTCTTGAAAGTAGTTGGCTTGCATTTGAGCAGGAGAAGTAATCATAGAACAGGAGAATCAGTATGCCTAACCAGATCCCCGGCAAGGGCAATTACAATTTTATAGATTTATTTGCAGGAGCCGGAGGACTATCTGAAGGCTTTATTCAGGCTGGCTTTAATCCGATAGCCCATGTAGAAATGAATGCATTTGCTGCGCAGACTTTAATCACACGCAGCGCCTATTATTACTTGAAGCAAACAGATCAGTTGGACATTTATTATCACTATCTGCGTGGTGATATTGCTCGTGAAGATTTTCTGAAGATAATTCCTAATCGTATCGTAAAGACTGTTATTTGTGAAACTATGTCCGATGACACGCTACCTGGAATTTTCAAAACCATAGATGGGATTATGAAAATTCGGAACATTCAGAGTGTAGATGTGGTGGTCGGCGGACCGCCGTGTCAAGCATATTCGCTGGTGGGCCGTGCGCAAAGTAGTCATATGAGTCGCCCAATGTCCGAAGATCCGAGAAATGAGCTGTATAAGCTGTACGCACGAGTTTTGAAGCGCTATCAACCCAGAATGTTTGTCTTCGAGAATGTAATGGGCATTTCTTCTGCGAATGAGGGAACAACTTTTAAGAATTTAACAAAGTATCTCCGTAGAGTTGGCTATGAAATTGAATGGCATGAACAGAATTCAAAAGACTTTGGTGTCTTGCAGAATCGGCGTAGGATGATAATAGTAGGATGGCTAAAAAACAGTGGGATGAACTATCCTACATTTTTGAAAAAAGAGACAACTTTCACGGTAAATGACTTATTGGCTGATCTTCCAAAATTGACACCTGGCCAGGGCGCAACTGAATATCGAACAACTGGATGGAGTCAATGCGTAACAGAAACCGCAATACGAACTGCGGAAGATGTACTTACTCTTCATAACAGCCGCCCTAATAAAGAAAGAGATATTGAAATCTATAAAAGAGCAATAGAACTATGGAACGATGGACACAAGCGCCTGAACTACAATGACTTACCAGAAGAACTAAAAACACATAAAAATAGGCATTCATTTGTGGATCGTTTCAAAGTTGTCGAGGGAGATGAACCATGCTGCCATACTGTTCTCGCACATCTCTCAAAAGATGGACACTACTTTATTCATCCAGATATGGAGCAGCATCGTTCTATAACAGTCAGAGAAGCAGCTCGTATTCAATCCTTCCCCGATAGCTATTTTTTTGAGGGACCCAGAACTGCACAGTTTATCCAAGTGGGAAATGCGGTCCCTCCTCTTATGGCAAAGGGAATCGCTTTAGGCATAGCTGAGCAACTGGATAAAAGACAGGAGTAATAATGATGGAGAGCAACTTGCTTTTAGAACAATACGGAAAATTCAAAAAAGCAGAGCTGGAAGAATCTCCTTTCCGCTGTCTGCTGGATACTAACATTGAAATCAATCCCCACCAGATCAACGCATTTTGTGCTGCGATTCAGGCTTTGAAAACTGGGGGTATTGTTCTTGCGGACGAAGTTGGTCTCGGTAAAACCATCGAAGCAGGTCTTACACTCAAATATGTACTGGATTCAGGAGCGAAGCGTGTCTTGATTGCTCTCCCAGCAACTCTGCGAAAACAGTGGGAGATTGAACTAGAAGAAAAATTTGGCTTAGAATCCACGATTTTGGATCGCTTCACCGTGGAAAGTGAACCTACGGGATGGAAGACTTGGCTAGAGGACAAAAGTAAGGTCCGAATTGTGTTGGCTTCTTATGACTACTCTTCCAAGCTCATGAAACGATTTCCTAATGTGAAGTGGGACTTTATCATCATTGATGAAGCTCATAATCTTCGTAATGTTTTTCATGGCACAAAACGTGCAAAAAGGCTTTATGACCTTTCTCAAGGTATCCCGAAAATTCTGCTTACAGCTACCCCTCTACAAAACACCCTGTCAGACCTTCATGGTTTGATTTCCTTTATTGACCCGCGCATTTTCGGTAGCGAGAAGGTATTCAATAAGAGATTTATTGAAGGCGAGGACTATGCAGAACTAAAGAGAGAACTCATCCCTGTTTTGTACCGAACGCTTAGACGGGATGTTGGAAAATATATGGACTTCAAAAAAAGAGAATGTCGAACGATTGATTTCGTTCTTTCTCCCGATGAAGTCGAACTATATATGCGTGTGAACAACTTCTTAAAGCGTGACGCTTTGTATTCTATCCCCAATGCAAATAAGGGGCTAATTGTACTAGTTATCCGAAAGTTGCTTGCCTCGTCAAGTTATGCCTTGATAGAAACATTTGAGGTATTGAAAAGGAGGCTTGAAAAGTTATACGAAGGCACAAAATCAGCAAATGCTCAAGACGGTTTTGATTTATTCTGGGAATTTGTAGAAGATGAAATTGATGAATCTGGTTTTGAGGAAATCGATGATGAGGATACCGCTTTTCAAAAGCAGCAGATACAAGCTGAAATTGATGAGGTTAATGCGATCATAGAAACGGCAAGCCGTATCCAAAGTAATGCCAAGATAAAAGCCTTGAAAACTGCTATTCATACGGCTTTTGAGTATCAAGAAAAACAAGGTATTCCGCAAAAGGTTGTTGTGTTTACGGAATCGAAGCGAACCCAGAAATACATTGCTTCTGAGTTGCGCAAGGACGGATTCGATGAAGATGATATTCTTTTGTTCAATGGCGACTTTAACGATGCCATGACCAAAGAAATCTATCGTGCGTGGAAGGTGAAAAACTTTGGCAAGACTAACTATGGTCGCGGAGTTGAGTATAAACACGCTATTGTGGATTATTTTAAGGAACATTCCAGAATCCTCATCGTAACAGATGCTGGTTCTGAAGGCTTAAATCTTCAATTTTGTAACACTGTTATCAACTATGACCTTCCTTGGAATCCGCAGAAGATCGAGCAAAGAATTGGTCGTTGTCACCGTTATGGCCAAAAGCATGATGTTGTTGCAATTAACCTTTTGAACACTGGCAACGAAGCTGATCGACGTGTTTATGAGATTCTCTCAAAGAAATTTGAATTGTTTGACGGTGTATTTGGTGCTTCAGACATTGCATTGGGAGCGCTGGAATCGGGCAGCAGTTTTGAAAAAACAATTCTGGATATTTATCAGCATTGCGGAACTAGGGCAGAGTTCAAAAAGGCATTTGATAAATTAGATCGTCAACTTGATGCTAAGCGCAACAAAAAGGCCATTCAGCTGCGTTCAATTTTAATGACGGAAAGTACTGGCGCAAAGGGCGCTGCACTTGAGAAAACAAAAAAAGATATAGATCGGTATCTACGAGAAGTGGACTATTGGTCTCAGGTCGCTGACCCAGAGGTCGAAGGGAAAACCTGTTATTGGAAAATTGATAACTGGGGTGAGCAAACTTTCGGTTCGCATGGAACCTTATTTGTCGGCGCTTTTTGTAAATCTAACTGTGAAATGCTTTTCCCAGTGTTGCTGCTCTGCGATGAGCAAGGCAGATACATTGACTTCACCGAGGATGACATCATTGGCGCACTTGAGGCAGTGGATGATGGGGATGTTAGATACTTTAAGCCAACGGATGAAGAGATGGCACAGTATAGAGATATTTATGACACTCTAGTTAAAGAGATGTTGGCCAAGTATCAAGCGGCATCCAAACCTGTGATGGATTACAACAGACACAAGGTAGAGAATTGGGCTGATATTCAGCGAGAACAGTTGAACATCCAGATTGCTGAGATGACAACGGAAATTGAGCAACTGTCTGCCCAAGCCGCAGCAGCAAAGGACTTTTTACAGAAGATTGATATTCGCAAAAAGGTTGAGGAGAAAAAGAAACAGCTTCAGAAGGTACAAACTGCCTTCCATCAAAAGGTCTCCTCTATCCAAGCAGAGGCTGAAAGAGAAATCTTTGACTTTAATCAGCAATTCGATATTCAGCCGATTTTACTTGTCAATGTTGTGCTAAAGTTCTGATAGAAAGGAATTGGAGACACAGTTATGGAACATAAAGGGAAATT